>PSRH01000255.1 GCA_003175915.1 Candidatus Melainabacteria bacterium
GCCCTTTTATATGAGGGCGCCGCTTTCCACCACATCAAACTCAAAATGGCAACGCTGACCATGACTGTCCCAGGCAAGTCCAAAAGGTCATTGTGGGCTAACCAGTAGGTAAGCGGATAGGTACAGGCTAGAAGCGCTGCCACCGTCGCTGTCACTTTTCTTTCGCTAACGAACAAACCCAGGGCAAAAGTAGTGAAGTACAAAGCAGTGAGAAAACCACACCGCAGAAACACATCCACCCAGCGCGACGTACCAAACACGCTCTTCGCAATTCCGTAAACCCAGTAGACCAGCGGCGGATACAAATCACTGATATTGAATAGCTGCTTGAACCAGACCCAATCGAGACTGGGGTGTTTGAGGAGCTCGCCACAGTTGATAGCAGAAGTAAGATGGCAGGCTTGATCCCAGCGTGGCATTGAGTGGTCCAACCAGGACCAATAGACTAAGCTGAGCATTACAACTAACCAGCCACCTACAAGGACAAGTCCATCCATGGTGATAGCCTTCGTGTAGCCGAAGCTATTCAAATCTCTTGTTTGCCCTAATTGCGCTTGCGTTATGTTGTTTGCGCACATGTCTAGAGTCGAAAGGTTTTCCTAGATCTCGTTATAGGACGACCCTACTTGCTTCCAGAAGTTGTATGCGTAATGCTTAGCTAGACGTACTCTTATTGGGCGGGGGAGAAAATTCCAGATCTTTCGCATGACTATGTACCTAGGACTCGAAAGTTCCTGCCTGCTCTTCAGATACATTTTCGGATGGATTCTGCTTAGAAATTCCGGATTTGTATCCGCTAAGAAGGGAGTTAGATTCGGATATTGTTCCATTGCGCTCGCCCTGACAAAGAGCAAGAGATTCTGCGCATACCAGTATGCAACGTTTTCATTTGTCCACACGCGCTGCCTAATGCAGTCGACAACCCTGAACCCGCGGGCGCGAAATAGTTTTTCCCAGTATTCAGGCCATTGTTCATTAACGTGGTGCGTTCCTCCCTGGTGAGGAACTGCTGCTGAAAACAAGACGACAGGTGCCAACTCAGTGAGTGATTTCACGAATTGTGCTGCAGCAGGCTCAGGCAGATGCTCGGCTACCTCGAGCGAGCACGCCAAATCGAACCTCGCATCAACAGGTATGTGCTTAGTCAGATCCGCCTGAACAAATTCGTCGCGTTCGATCTGAAGATGGTCGCCACTTATGTCAGAGCCATCAACCCCCAGAATCTTTGTCACGCCATTCTGTTTAAAGGCAGAAAGCCAACTCCCTGTTCCGCAACCAAGATCGACAACACTCGAGGGACGGACGAGATCCATAATCATCGGCACGATGATTCGCGCCGAGTAAATCGAAGTAACGAATGTCTCGTCATAGAACGCTTCGTTGTATTTTGTTTGCCGAGTGCCGATCAAGTTTCCACTCATCCTTGTACGCGAAACGCAGGAAAGCATTTTTGATCCCATATGCATAGCCAATGATACATTCGATGTCAGCCGGTACTCAATGAGATCTTGGTAATCGTTCTTGGAGAACGAATCACAGGAACAAAGTTCATTCATAGTGGTCCATTGACAAAGTCTGACGATACTTCACAAATGAACAAACTGAGAAGACCACTAGTCCGGACACGAAGAGAAAAACGCCTACCGAAAAGCTGAAGGGCTCGTATGAGAAAAGTATTTCATGGCTGCCTGCCGGAACAAGCACTGATCGAAACAAAATATTTGTCGGGTAAATCTTTGTCGCATTACCATCTATAGAGGCTTTCCAGCCCGGGTAGTAAGAATCCGTTAACACGAGCCAGGCTGGCTCCTTCAGGTTCACTGAGACATGCACGTGGTTTGAATCTGGACGAGCCAACACGGCGCCACTAGCCGGAGCGATTAAAGCTTCGTCTTCATTATTGGTATGAACAGGGCCTCCTTCCATGATGGTCATTGCCCTGGGATCGAACCAATTACTCGAGACAGTTTTGATTGCTCGATCGAGATCCGGTACAAAGTAGACTTTTTTGGCAAAGTAAGCTGGCGGAAAACTGTTCTTGTTCCGATAAAGAATCATTCCATTGGGTTGTTCTAGTACCTTTTCCAAACTTATATTGCCAGGGGACGACTTGCACACCACATACTTGACGCTAGCCGCGTCGATTAGCGGCCGGACTGTGCCGTTAAATATCCAGAATACTGAGGACTGACACGAGGCCCCGCAAATTTTCATGAATTCCACAAATCGCCTTGGATACAGGGCATCGAACATCCGAAAGTCCTTAATATCGTAACAGGATGGAAGATTTGCCAGAAAGCACCAATCAATAGCAATCATCCGCTCATGGCTGGAACGAATAAAAGTTGTGATAGGGGAACTATGCTGGGTAAACTGTGGCGTCTCAATAAGCTTGAACATACCTGTGCTAAGCAGAGACAGTAGGTTCAGGACCAGCAATAACGATTTGTACTTGTTACTCCAAGTTGCAGGTTTGGCAGCAACTACGAGAAAGAGAAACAATGCGAGGATGGCTGCGTTTTCAATGAGGAAATAGGAAGGTGGCAGTGTTGGAATAAGTCTTACATATTCGGGGCCAGGCAGCTTAGCGAGCCAGGAGTAGGGGGTGCATAGTAAGAGGGTCACCCCGATCGTTGTAATCCAGATAAGTCGACCGTGCGTCTTCTTGCCTGGCGCGACCATAATAAGATCAAAGCCAATACCGGACAAAAGCAGCATGATGATGAGAAGGGCTGGAAAGCAATACATAGGGTAAAGCCCGACCAAAGGTTGCCGCGACAACAGGCTATCCAGCGGAAAGATTCTAACAGCGAAGACGACAAGTGCCACCACCATCCAGAATAATCTGCGAGCCACAGGACTATCAGATAAGCTAGCAAAGAAAAAACATACTGCGGCCACGCAACCGATCGACAAACTATCCCAACCGAAAATCGGTTGTACAAAACTGATGATCAGATTCGCCATAGGGCAAGCCCAAGGTGACGGGGTCACCCCTTTATAGTTGTACGCATTTGAGAGGTATTCGAGGAATGGGAGAAGCACCGGAGCACTCAAGACCCCTGCGAAGAGTCCTATTGCAACAAGTCTTCCAAGTCGTTGTTTCCAACTGCAGTTCCCTTCGGAATTGACGCCTGCGAGCACCAGAGAAAATGCACTTCCAGCTGCTATCGCAAAGAACATACACTCAGGATGAGCCGAAGTAATTGCAAAGGCAATCAAGCAGGCCGATAAAAAAATCCTGGTGATTCCACCTCTCTCTAGGGTCGCAAGCAGACAATAAAAAATCCAGGGGAACAACCAGTATCCGTTGGGAAGTTCAGTTTCCCGGAGCAGAAACGGGCATAGAACAAAGCTGCTTCCAGCCAGCATGCTCGCCAATGGGCTACAACCTATGCGCCTCGCTAAGACGATCATGCCGCTTACCCCAAACCACAAACACAGCACTATGCGCAGGTTGAACAGGTACTGATTAGTGATTGGCAGGAGCACATTGAGCGGGCAAAACATGCGCGATGTAATCGCCCCAATCATGCTAAATCCGCAGCCCGATAGATCATTCCACAAAGGCAAGACGCCGTGGCTCAGGGAGTTATGCACAAAGGTTTCGTAGGGATAAAATAAAAGCGCCGCGCTAGCGTCCCAGGGAATTCCGGGAGGATGCCAGGTACAAGGGTCGTTTGTCGGCGAGAAAAAGGCGTCGCTCTGCGGTAAATAACCTAACTTGGAAATCGGTTGGCCGAAAAAAACCGTTTGCCAGTAGATAGCCAAGACTAGGAACAAGGCAGCCAGACACATAAGCACTGATGGACTTGCCTTCAGTCGGGCTATAACCACTCCTAACTTGTGTTGGACAGTTTTGTTGTCTTGTCCAGGCTCTGCTTGGATAATCATTGATTATCGAGTGCTGTTCATTTATTCGATCGGTTCGACCGGTCGTTGGGCGGCGGCAATCAAGGCACTGCCAAAGCCAATATCTTTCATACCAAAGAGACTATGTTCGGCGCGCAAGACTAGCTTTGCACAGAGATTCACCAGAGGATTCGGCAGACTGCCCTCTCGACGGAACATGTTTTTCACATCTTCTTTTGTGTAGCGACTGGTAGAAGTCGTTTTCCGCGATAACAAAAGGGGTGGAACCAAAGGTGCCATCATGTACGCGGCTTGAATATTGATGAATCCAGCTTGGCTCAAACGCTGCTGCAGCTCAGTTTTTTCGTATCGTTTGTAGTGACCAAAGAACTCATCGTAAATTGACCAGAGCACGCGCATAGCCGGTACGGTAAGAATTACGTACCCACCTGGTTTTACCAGTTTGTAGAAGCCCTTTAAGACAGCCTGCTCATCAGGAAAATGCTCCAGGCAATCGAAGCTTCCCACTATGTCAAAGCGCGTCTGCCCAGGATCATCACGAAGAAAGTCGTGCAATTCGAATTGCACCTGCGGATATCTATTTCTGGCCGTTTCCAGAGCGTAAGGACTGATGTCCCAACCGGTGCAATTACGCAAGCCATTCTCAAACAAATAACCAATGACGTTAGCAGCCCCACATCCGATTTCCAGATAGGAAGCATTCCGGGTCGGAATGAGACGATTAATCAGACCAGCGATCCGTTCGTTACGAATAACGTGCCAAAAATGTTGGCGATCGACCTTCATCGTTACGTCGTGCACCAGCTGCCAACGCGCGGCATCAGCAGGTGAAGCTGGCGGGGCGGACAGCACTGCGGTGGGACGGACCATAATCGACTACCCTTGTTTGAGCACCGCCTTATGCTAGCGTCAAATCTACGGGCTACCTACAAGGGCTATGTAAGATTTAAATAATGCCGTTCTGGCCCGCCATTGCGCGGATTTAGACCGATTTACAAACTGACCTTTTGCAGTTCGATTGCTTCCAACTTGGCTCTCAACTCACCCACCTGACCGCGCAAGTACAAGACTTCTCCGTAAAGAGCATGATTGACGAGCACCGGATATTCACCGGAAAGTTTGAAGAAGTCGGCGAATGAAAAATTGCAGGCTTCACGCAAATAATTGGCGGTATCAGTATCTTGTAAGAGCTGATAAAGCAGGTGTAATCCAAATAGACGGTGGGAGGGATAGTTGAAGCGAATTGCCAGTTGGGCGAGGTGAAACTTAACCGTATTAGCATTCAAAACCCAGCCCTGATCCTCGACCTCCGGAAATATTTGCTTTAACAGCTCCGGAGAAGTAATTGACTCGCTATATGCATGCAAAAGCTCAAATAATTCGTAATCGAGGCGCGAGTCATTTGCTTCGGTTCTGGCACTGACGTTCTCGCCGGAAGGGTTCCAGCGGTATTTCAGGAGGTAGTCGCCTAAAATCGGCATCTCTCCTTGAAATAATGCTTTGATGAAAAAAAGCATATCATTCGCCTGGCGAAGATATGGCGGAAAGTCTCCTAGTCTCTCGAATACACTTCGGCGGATCATGCCGACCGGCGCACATATCGGGTGCTGCAACAGAAATAGTTGGCGCAGAAGAGCAAAACGATCTTGGCCGACACCAATATCCGTCCAGGATTCGCCGGTTAACTTGCTCTCTGCGTCGATGTATCGGGAGAGGGCGAACACCCCCAGGGCTTCGCGATGTTCGTCCAGATACTTAACAAAAGTGCTGAGAAAGTGAGGCTCGTAAACATCATCGGTGGCAAACCAGCACAGGTACTCGCCTTTAGATCGCAAAAAGCACTTTTTCCATGTGGCGGAAGCCCCTTCGTTCCGTTCGTTTGCAAAGAAGGTTAAGCGCGGATCGCTAAGCTGGCGCACTTGGTCGGCCGTTCCGTCTGGAGAGCAGTCGTCGCCAACAATCAATTCGAAGTCCGCAAACGTCTGACTGAGAACGCTATTGATGGCTTCCCGAACATACGCTTCATGATTGTACGTTGGTGAGAGGACACTTACTTTTGGCATCAGAATCGCAAAAACCTATGATTTTTGAACGATTGTAATACGGACCGCGGCACCAACCAACCTTTCTCCTGTTTACGTTTGAGAATTACCGCACAGACGGCTTTAGGATACAATGCAAATCTCAATATTTGGGCGCCATCAATGCTTGCTGAGAAGATCAAGCCGCTTTCAAAGGATCCTGGTCACTTTTCGAACAGGACACATTATAGTGCCGCAGCAGCATCTGTATTCGTTTTCTTTGTTTTCTGCTGCCTAGTCTTCTTTTTACCGCCCTACAGCCGCAGCAACGGTTATTTTGGCTGTATACGTGAGAAGCATCGCCGCCTTGAGACGCTGCCGTCACCAAAGGTCGTTCTGATCGGCGGTTCTAACCTACCCTACAGCATGGACAGCACCCTGATCGAAAAACGCCTCCATCTTCCTGTGGTCGACATGGGGCTGAGTGCTAACTTGGGTCTTCGCTTCATGCTGGAAGAGGTGAAAGGACAATTGCATCCTGGTGACATTGTCATTGTTTCTCCAGAGCACCAGCTATTCTTCGGACTTCTTGACGGCTGTAAGGATCTTTTTCGCGTCGTGCAGGCCTACCCC
>PSRH01000080.1 GCA_003175915.1 Candidatus Melainabacteria bacterium
AGGGGAATGGCTCGAACGAAAGAAAAATTGCGTTTCGTTAAGGCAAGAGGCAGCAGTATACCGCAGACGGCAAATACCAGTGATACTACTAATGGTATGCCCTCGGGATGAACGAAGATTTGTTCCCAGGGAAAAGGTGTAAATGAAAAAGGAAATGGACGATCATCAGTAGCCGGAGCCAAATGATAATACTTGGGTTCTTTTGTCGGGTCGAATTCCGACAGCATTTGCGCTTCATCGGATGAATCAACCTGCTCCGGATCAAAAATGATCTTGTAATGCAATCGATTAGCGACTTCCCGGATTTTGTCTATATCTTGTTTGGAAAATGGGCTGCGGCATACGAGCAACGTACGTACGTGATCGACGTTGCCCTTGTTCTGCAACAAAATCATGTGGCGTGTTGGATTGTCGATGTTTTGAGAGCGAAGGGCTGCTGCTGCCGTATAGACGAATCGGTGAAAAAAGGGAATCTTTTCGGAGTGCCAATAGGAAAAGGAAAAAATTCCTCTATCACTTAGCCTCTCCAGAGCCAGACGCCAGGCTTCCACTGTGTAAATCGAATTTTCGCTGAAACTCATAGCGCCAGAGACTGTGGCTGCAAATGTGTCAACTAACGAGATTTGAATGAAGTCAAACTTTTGCTCTGTCCTGATCATGAAGGTTCGGCCGTCTTCATTTACCAGATGAACTCGAGGGTTTCGAGCTATCTGGTTGAAGAGCGAGCATCTGCCTGTTAGTAAATTGATTATTGACTGATTAATTTCAACTCCTGTTACTGCCCGTGCACCAAACACGAGGGCAGACAAAATATCTCGGCCGCCACCAACACCAATTACCAGCACATTAGCGTTGTCTCTCAAATAATATCCGGCATTGGTAGCGTCAAATTTCAAAAAGCCAACCTTTTCCAGATTCCCGTCATAGAATGGCATCATTGTGCCGGCGACAGAGTCAATTAGCAGATAGATCTCTTCGGTGTAGAAATTTGGTGCTGAAGAACTCTTCGACCAGAAGAATGGTGCCCCTTTGTGCGGCGGTTTTTGGATAAGGCGAGAATATGAATTCCAACTTTCAAAATCAACAGGGCCTTCTTTTACACCTACTCTCCATTCGATTTTCATGGTATGGGACTGAAGATTGAAAAGGCTCAGGCTGAAGAAAAGTGTCGCTAGGATCAGACTGGATGCCACCAGACGTTTTGACTTACCGATTGCGAAGGCGAGACCACTGAGAGCCGACAAACAAGCGACAAAAATGCAAGCGCTAACACCATCAAAAACCGTAAGCAATGCTGGTAGAGCCAGACAAGCAAAGGCGGCTCCGCAAAGGTCGGCAGCGTATGTCTTTGCCAGGTATTGTGGAAATCGTGCCAAAGCCAAACAAATACAAATCCCACTCAGGACGAAGGGGAGTAACAAAGTTGTATACGCGAGTGAAAATTGCAGAAAGCCAATCTGATAATAATTTGTTGCAAATTTTGTATGAAGATGAATCAGCGTAGCTGCAAATTCGGTGATTGCGAACAGTAAGGCGCTCGCTGAAATCCAGAGGTCGGCGCGCTCATTTCTAATGAGACCAGGAAGCAAAAACACTAAGAGCGCACCAATCGTCATCCCGCACATAACAACGGAGATGACCACAAAAGCAGTTTGTGGGGCCAAAGTGACGCTGGCGATTCTGACAAGAAGAAGCTCGAACAAAAGATTGGCGAAAGATATCAAAAAGACGCCAATCAGGAACGAAGGTTTGTTTAGCATGTGGCAAGAGTCTTCTTTCGTTCGATATGGAGCAGGGCGCTTGCAATATTCCCAGTAATTGGCGATTTTGTTGCCATGATAGACATAGTTCCTGTTTAGTATGCCAGAACTGATGGCAAAGGCTCAGGTTTTGTGGCAGAATGAGCGTAAGGGAATGTTGGCAAGCGCTGAGTAAGAGACTCTCCCGACAAGTTCGACAGCGAGCTTAGTTAGAGATTGTAATTACGTGGTACCTCAATGCTGGCACAGAGAAATGGGGCGTGGATGGAAGCGCAGCCGGCTTGAGACAAGGGTGGCAGAAAAATGGTTAAAGAGCTGACCAAAGCTGAGAAGGCGAAAGTATTCGAAACCATTTCGGGCACTCCGGTTAAATCGGTCTACGGTCCGGAAGACCTGAAAGATTTTTCCTATGAACGCGATCTGAATGACGCTGGCAAGTTTCCATATACCAGGGGCATTCACCCGGGCATGTACCGGGACAAGCTGTGGACGATGCGGCAGTTCGCCGGTTACGGAGGGCCGGAGGAAACAAATGCCAGATTCAAATACCTCCTCAGTCAGGGGCAAACTGGACTTTCTACGGCCTTTGATCTACCGACTTTGATGGGCTATGACTCTGACAATCCCAAGTCTGAAGGCGAAGTCGGTGTTTGCGGGGTGGCAGTTGATAGTCTTGAAGATTTTGAAATCCTCTATCAAGATATTCCGCTAGAAGAGATCTCTACCTCCATGACAATCAACGGCCCAGCCGTGATTGTATTTTGCATGTTCATAGCCAATGCGCAGAATCGGGGCATGGACCTGAAGAAGCTCAGTGGTACTCTGCAGAATGACGTTTTTAAAGAATACATAGCTCAAAAGACTTATCTTGTTCCGCCGCGGGCTGGGTTGAAACTGATTCAGGACATGATGGTCTTCTGTACTAGAGAAGTGCCTCGTTGGAACACAATATCAGTGAGCGGCTATCATATACGAGAAGCAGGCTCAACGGCTGTACAGGAATTGGCCTTCACTCTTGCCGATGGATTCGCTTATGTCGATGCTGGCATCGAAGCCGGCCTGCAAGTAGATGAATTCGTGCCGCGACTGTCATTCTTCTTCAACGCCCATATAGATTTCTTCGAAGAGATAGCCAAATACCGGGCAGCCAGACGCATTTGGGCTAAGCGCATGCGCGACCATTATGGTGCCAAGGATGAGCGCTCGCTCAAACTAAGGTTTCACACTCAAACGGCAGGGTGCAGCCTGACCGCGCAGCAACCTGAAAACAACATAGTGCGCACTGCTATCGAAGCATTAGCCGGTGTGTTGGGTGGCACGCAATCTCTGCACACGAATTCGATGGATGAAGTGCTTGGACTGCCCACAGAGAAAGCGGCACACATAGCGCTGAGGACGCAGCAGATCATTGCTCACGAAACTGGCGTAACTAACGTCATAGACCCTCTAGCTGGTTCGTACTATGTTGAATGGCTAACTAGCGAATTAGAGAAAGGAGCAGATAAGTACTTCAAGCAAATTGAAGAGATTGGTGGCGTGATAAGCGGCATCGAAAAGGGCTGGTTCATGAAAGAAATCGCCGATGCGGCCTATGCTTTCCAACAGCGAATGGATCGCGGTGAGAGAATTTTTGTGGGATTGAATGCTTTCAGGGAAGAGGCCCCCGGCTCGAAAATTGAGATCTTGAAAATCGGCCCGGAATACCAGCAACGTCAATGTGAACGGCTAACGAAATTAAAAGCCCGACGCGACAACGCCAAAGTGGCAAATAGTCTTAAAGCTCTGAAAGACGGCATGCGGGCAGGAACAAACTCGATGCCACTGATTTTAGATGCGGTGCATATGTATGCAACTCTTGGCGAGATCTCAGATGCAATGCGAGAGGTTTGGGGAGACTATAGAGAAACGGCCGTGCTTTGAGGAACACTCTATGCTTAGGATTTCGCGGTACATTCTTGCAGCGGTTTGTTTAGGTTTAATTGTGCTACCCTGTCTGTCTGCACCTGCTTCGTATAACCAGGCCGTCAAAGACTACAGCGCGGGCAAATATGCAGTGGCGCTCTCGGAATTTCAGGCCTATAAGGCAGCCTATCCTAACAATGCTTTAGTGCATTATTACATTGGTCTGTGCCAACAAAGCCTCGGTCGAATCGATCAAGCCAAGGCGGAGTACCAATGGGTAGCCGGCAATGGCGATGCTCAGCTCAAGTCGAAGGCCGAGGCTGGACTGAATCAACTCTCGAGAGTACATTCGTCCGGCGGAAATTTTGTCAGTAGCGGATCAACTCATCAAGCAGCGGGGGCCTCGACGCGTATCGGCGGTAAAGTCAGAAGGGTGCTGGACTTCTATGCCGATTGGTGCGGGCCATGCCGAGCGTTCGGTCCCGTCTTTGAGGAAGTGAAATCACGAATGCGCGACATCTCCTTTGAGCGCTACAATGTCGATGAAGAAACTACTAACGAGATAAGATCCAAGTGCCCTCCTTTTTCGACCATTCCTCACGTTGTCTTCATGGATGGCGGTGGCAAGGTACTTTATGACGGTACCCCACCCACCAGTGCCGAATCTTTCGAACGTGAAATTTCCCAATATCGTTAAAATGGTGTCAAGGGATTCTTGGGGCGCGCTCGTTAAGTCCATTATTTTCGGTTCGATGTCGGTCATATGGATGAGTGTGATGTCGGATGCCGCAATTGGAAACGATGGGCAGTTTCCATTTCGAAATTGCCATTTAGTCTATCGGCCCACTGCCAGTGTTGTAGGCACGCTCACTGATACACTGATTGTTCCATCCAGCTTTCAGGCGGACACTTGGACAGCTTATGCCAGTTATCCACCAAACTGTGATTCGCAAAACGGAGCGGGTGCCGATCTTATTGTTGCCGGCAATGAAACTTTGCACGGACATGCGGTTAGGGAAGGAAGTCAGCTCAGACGAGAGGTGTTATTTCTCCACTTTCGTCCTGGCAATGATGCTTACCTGCATCAATTGACGATCATGACCCGCTACTCTGCCAATCTATACTCGCAAAAGCTTACTGAAGGTGGACCACCCGTCGCCATAAGGGATTTGTCAGCCTCTGATCGATCGGCGGCACTTGGCAACTCCGAATGGCTGGATTGGAAATCTTCGGCCTTTCAAGATTGGCTTGACAAGCAACGGTTGCGCAAGAGCGCCAACGAAAGCGACATTCAATTTGCTTGGCGGACATTTCTCCAGATACGGGCTAGCAGCAGTTATTGGTTTGAGGAAAGTCAAAATCGATCGGTATCAAAAGTCATTGTTGGACAACGTACAGATTGCGGTGGTTTGTCTGGCCTATTCGTCGCTACGCTGCGAGCGAACCAAATTCCTGCCCGTATGCTATTTGGCAAATGGGCTGAAAATGAGAGAGAAGGCGAAAGCATCGTCGAGCGCAGCAAAAACCATGTGAAATCCGAATTTTACGCCGGTACTATTGGCTGGATCCCGGTAGAAATTTCGGGTGCTGTCATTAACAAATCCGTACCAGCGATCAACTTCTTCGGAAACTCCCTTGGCAATTTCATAACGCTGCATATCGACCCGGACCTGGTCCTGGACACGCAAATAATTGGCAATAAGCGCGTTGATTGCCTACAGAACTCAGGAATCTGGCTTCACGGTACAGGTACCGGATTGGATAAGCTCAACCGGAAATTTCATTGGGCAGTCGAGCGCCGTTAATGAGCTACGAACACGTCGAGGAATTCTGTTGTTGAGTCTGGAGAGAAGGCTCGCACGTAGCTTTCTATATCTTTCAAGTGGGCATGCACGAACGACTTTTCGATTTCTAGCGGCGCGTATACCGCAAAGAGGACTTCTCTGACGGAAGGTGTCAGTTTTGTCCGGCTATCCGGTCCAAGGAGAATGCTGGAGATAATTCCTTCTTTGTCATGCATCAACATATCTCCTGCTACTGCAGTTTTTGCCGCACCGCGAATATCCGTGAAATTCTCTATGCCGGTGCCGACGGTAATGCGAACGGGAAACTCAAGCCTATAGCAATCGTGCCCAGCGGTTAAGAGCATGTTCTTCACTTCAGCCATGAACATTGCTGTAAGCACAGCCGATCCGCTCGAAAGTGGCTTGCCATTAATGATTGACTCTACCTGCGCCCTTACATGATAAGTCTTACCAAAATTCTTATAGTAGCTATTGTATGACTTAATTATGGGAAGCTCATTCAAATCTTCCCTTGAGAAACCTTGATATTGCTCGCGAACTGAATTTTCTACTGCGGTTCTGAGCTTGTCTAATTCAGGGTGCGAGGCAGAATTTTCGATATTTTTGATGACCAGGACGCCAGCTTTTGCGTTGGGATATTTGGAAGCCCAAGCGCTATCAGTCTCGAAGACTATCTCATCTGTTTTGTTCATGCTTTGAATAAGAATTACTGGGGAAAGGGGAGTTATTATACAGGAATGTCAGATCGGCTGTAACGCCGGGTATAAAACAGGGCAGAGGCTCAAGACGCATATGCATGTCATCAATGAAGTTCTGACTGTATTCATTCCCGTATTGTCTGCCGCGCTTTTGATAAAGTGCGGCTACCTTTGCTTTCGGGACGGGTTGAAATGGCGATGGTCGGATTTACTTCTTCCAGGGTCTGCTTTGGCGGTATTGGCATTCTATTGGCAGACGAATTTGACTTTAGCTCTGGTTATTGCCTTCTGCTTGGATTTTCTGTTGCTGTTCAAATACCTGCTTTGGCAAAGTTTGCTCTATATACTCATGAACGGTGACTGTACGGCATTTGCAAACGCGGCTGGTAGGCTGGCTAATTTGCAGATCGATGTGCGAAGAGGCTTGCTTTTGCACCAGGCGAAAGCCGCAAGGCTTATGGCCCAGGGAGACCGCAATACTGCCCATGCGTTGCTTGAACGACTGCAGGTCGGACTGCCGCTACCGGAGTGGTACGCTAACGAATTACTGATGCTCGCCGGTGCCCGCTCCGCGATGGATGATAAAGCGATAATTTGGCGCGCCCGAAAACTTGCCGAAATGAGCATAGATAGCAGGTATAAGTTCACGCCCTTGCTGGTCCTCGCGCTTGCTCACATGAAGAGTGGCGAACCCGAGGAGGCTTTTAGCGCTCTTGAAAAAATCGAATGTTTTGTCGCTCCCACGTACAAAAAAGTATTCGAGCTTGGTTTGCGTTCTGCGCTGGGCTGCACGGATTCGATGGAAGCGATTATTCGACAGAACAAGATTCCCGAATTTGCTAGCACCTATTTTCGTGGTCTGAGTGATTATGCCCGGGGCAACGTCGACCAGGCAAAATCAAAATGGAAACAGACAATTCAACTTATCGAGTCCGATCCGAAGAGTAAGGATCTCGCACCCTGGAAGCAGACATGTGAAATGCGACTGAAGTCTACTAACTCCGAGGTAGTATCTATCTACACGACGGAAAGAGAGAAGCGCTTGGATGATCTTCTGCGAGCCATCTCCACTCCCCGGAGGAAGGCCATCTACGGCATAGCCCCGCAATCGACTATGAATAGCATCGGTTTGCTAAAAGGAGATGTGACCCCAATCGAACCTAATCAGTGCGCCGGATTCGTTCGGCGTTTCTTCGCAACTTCTTTTGACTGTGCGATTGTTTTTCTTTTAAGCCTGTTCTTAATCTGTGTTCTCCCCTTGATAGT
>PSRH01000052.1 GCA_003175915.1 Candidatus Melainabacteria bacterium
TTCGCGATGTTCGAGCGCCTGAAGTTGAAAAGTCGACTTCTTGTGAAGGACTAAAACCTTTCGCAGCTTCAATCTCGACCGAACCCGAGTAGGAGACGTTATTCTAGACAAAGTTAGCAGATTCGGACGGCGAATACTACCGGGCGCTCCTTAGAGAGCGCCCCACGGTTGGCGGACGCCTGTTAGCTGAGCCGGCAATTGGGTTATACTGGAGATTCCGGCGAGCTAGGCTCGCCCAGGTAGTTGCCAAAGTTCGAGGTTTACTTGAATGTACCTGTCCGGTGCGGAAGTAAGAGATAAATTCGTTGCCTATTTTAGAGACAGGCGCGGGCATTTGCATTTGCCGAGCTCGAGTCTAATTCCCGATAATCCAACGCTTTTGCTTACCTCTGCCGGCATGGTGCAATTCGTGCCGATTTTTCTCGGGCAAGCGCCTCCGACCGAGCCGCCCCGCGCTGTCACCGTGCAAAAATGTGCTCGTGCTGGCGGCAAAGACTCAGACATCGAGAATGTGGGCAGAACGGCGCGCCATCACAGCTTCTTTGAAATGCTTGGCAATTTTAGCTTCGGCGATTATTTCAAAGCTGAAGTAATACCCTGGGCCTGGGAATTCGTTACAAAGGACCTGGGATTTGCTCCGGAGCGATTGTCGGTGACAATTTTCCGAGGCGACGACGAGGTGCCTGCGGATGAAGAAGCGTTTGAGATCTGGAATAAGAAAGTTGGTCTTTCGGCCGAGCGGATCTTCCGCATGTCCAGAAAGGACAACTTCTGGGGTCCACCTGGCCCAACAGGACCCTGCGGCCCGTGTTCGGAGATCTATTACGACCGGGGCGAAAAATTTGCTTGCAGTTCAGATCCTGCCGTTTGCGGCATAGGCAAGTGCGAATGCGATCGCTATCTAGAATTTTGGAATCTTGTCTTCATGGAGCTTTTCAAGGACGAGCACGGGAAGTTTTCACCCCTTGCCCGCAAGAATGTCGATACCGGTTTGGGTCTCGATCGAGTTGCTTTGATCGCGCAGGATGCCGACAACAGCTTTGAAACGGACCTGCTCAAGCCTATTCTTGAGGAAGTGGCTCGCATAGCGGCTAAATCATATAAGGGCTCGAGCAAAGCGAACACCCAAGAAGAGCGGGACACGGACACTTATCTCAAAATCATCACCGACCACGCACGTTGTGTGACCTTCCTGGTCGCTGACGGCATACGCATGAGTAACGTCGGGCGTGGTTATGTGCTCAGATTCATTACCCGCAGAGCGGCCCGCTTTGGACGCCTTTTGGGAATCACCGAACCTTTCATTTATAAACTAGTTCCGAAGGTGGTTGAGGTGTATAGCTCCTATTACAAAGAGCTCCTCACCCAAAAGGACCTGGTTGCCAAAATCATCATAGACGAAGAAGAACGTTTTGCCAAAACGATCGACCGGGGAATGACCTTGCTGGAAGAAAAATTAGCTGCTGATGCCAACGAGGTGGAAGGAGCGGCCGCCTTTAATCTCTATGCGACTTACGGTTTCCCCATCGAATTGACCAGAGAAATTGCTCGTGAACGCGGCAAGACAGTTGATATGGATGGTTTCAATAAAGCTAAAAAGGAACACGAAACTGTTTCTGCCGGTAATAAATTCAACGTCAATATTGCTAGCGATGATCATCTCGCCAAGATCAGCAAGGACAATGGTGGGACTAAGTTCACGGGACATGCGCAAACCGAGGGCGAGGGATCCGTCGTTGCTATCTTAAAGGATGGGCAGCTTGTCGATCACCTTGAAGAGGGTGACGAGGCCGAATTGGTTTTGGATACCACGCCTTTCTACGCGGAGTCCGGGGGGCAACTTGGCGATACTGGCCGCCTGATAAGTGATGACAGTAAAGTAGCCGTACTTGATACTAAGAAGCACGAGAAGTTGCATTTGCACAAAATCAGAGTTCTTGCCGGTGCGCTTGCTCCCGGCAGCAAGTTGCGCGCTCTCGTTGATGCAGAAAGGCGCCATGCCGTCATGCTTCACCATAGTACCGCCCACGTATTTCACTCAGCGATTCGAGAGCTTTTCGGTAAGCAAGTCGTTCAGGCCGGCTCGCAGGTTGGACCTCATACGATGCGCTTTGACTTTACCCTGGATAAGCAACCCTCGCCCGGCGAACTGGCGCGCATTGAGTCCATGATGAATGAATGGGTACGCTCCAATGCTCCGGTGGAAACACAAGAGATGCCCATCGAAGAAGCAAAACGCACTGGTGCGATTGCCATGTTCGGTGAAAAATATGGTGACATTGTAAGAGTTGTTCGGATGGGTGACTTCAGTCTGGAGTTCTGCGGCGGTACGCATGTTCAGACTACTGGACAAATCGGGCTGACCAAGATTATTTCGGAAGGCAGTATCGCATCTGGTGTGCGCCGCATCGAAGCTGTCTCGGGTCCTACCGCCTGGCAATATATTTCTCAGCACTTAGGATTTTTGGAAGATGCGGCCGGGCGTCTCAAAACACGACCATCAGATCTGGTAGGGCAGATTGAGCGACTGCAAGAACAGCTCAAACAAAAGGAAAAACTGACCCAGACACTGGAAGAAAAATTGGCGCTGGCACGCGTGCCCGAATTGCTTAAGGGGGCGACCCAAATAAAGGATTTCGAACTGGTGGCGGCCGAGCTGAAAGACACTAGCGCCGACGGACTGAAAGCAATTGCCGAAGAGATTCGCAAACGTAATCCCAAAGTCGTTGTCGTACTTGCCTCGGCTTCCGGCGCTGACAAAGTCTCTTTGACGGTCGGCGTATCAGATGATCTGGTCAAGCGGGGCATCAATGCTGGTGCCATCGCCAAGGAGGCGGCTGGTATCGTCGGTGGTAGCGGTGGCGGACGCCCACAAATCGCCCAGGCCGGAGGAAAGGAGCCTGCTAAGATCAATGAGGCGCTCTCTCACGTCAAGAAATCACTGACCTCTGCAGCTTAAATATGTGGCGAATCGGAAACATGCATGGATAAGGGCGTCGCTAAAATCTTTGCTGACGGTGGTTCCAGAGGTAATCCTGGACCGGCCGGTGCTGGAGCAGTGATCAACGTCGGTAGCGAGACAGTGGCATCACTCAGCCAGTTCCTCGGTCACACAACCAACAACGTCGCCGAATACACCGGACTGCTTTTAGGATTGGAAAAAGCAAGCGAGCTGGGATTCAAACATGTGGAAGTGGCTATGGACTCCGAGCTGGTTGTCAAACAAATGAAGGGAGAGTACCGAGTTAAGAACGAAAAGCTCTTGCCGCTTTTTGAAAAAGCGCGACGCCTAGCCGCTACATTTGCATCGTTTAAGATTGTTCATGTAAAACGAGAATACAATCGGGCTGCGGATCGACTGGCCAATCAGGCTATGGACATGGCTAATTCGAGTTCGTAGCGCTTGGAGAACCAGGGTTTATCTAAATTCACGACAGGTGGTTGAAAGATTTATGCAGCAGATTTTGCAGGGATTTAAATTGACTTTGTTGGCTCTGGCCATATTCTTCTTGGCTCTGCCGGCGTTGGCGGCGCCCCCCGTGCGGGTAGCAATTATGCCTGGCGGTGGTAGTGGGATCGAGCAGGAAATTGTCGACAATATCTCCAGCCGCTTTGATGGCGATCCGGGAGTTGTCTTGAGCACCGTCAATCCTGACTGGTACTGCATTTGCAATATTCATGAAAGCAACGATCAAGTGAGCGGGCAAATTCGCTACAACGGTACGGTAACTATCAAGACAGGCGATGGGCAGGTTGTCAGTACCGTTGCCGTGCAAAAGTACAATCAGGACTTTTCCCTGCAACCCGGGGCACCGCTCAATAAAAAGTTGGTTGATAACGCCGCCCGAGACGTGGTTAGCGCTATTAGCGAAAGAGCTGCCAATCAGCTCAGAGATGCGATCCAGACCGAATTACAATCAAGAGACCAAATTATTAAAGCTGAAACGCTGGCCAACAGCGACAAATACGACGAGGCAATCAGCGTTTTGTCCGGTTTAGGTCCGGACACCGTTCATTTCAAGGCAATACAAAAGCGGATCTCGCAATTTCAAATCGAAAAGCAAGCCTTAGAATTGATTCAGAGCGCCGAAGCAAAAGCGAAAAGCGGGCGTTATAGCGAGGCGATTGCGTCACTTAAAGCAGTCGACACGAAGTCCAAACGTTACAAAACGGCCGTGCAGCTTGCCGGAAAATACCGAGCCTTGCTCGCCAGCGCTGCTAGAAAGAAGCCGGTGACCGCCAAGGCTCCGCTAGCTCATCCGTCCGGGACTACCGCCCAGGACAATCCAACGCCAAAAACGGGTGGTACCACAGCTTTGAGCGGAAGCCAGAGCAAGCTGGATGCCTTGATCCAAGTTGAAAAGCAGGCTTTGCAGGAGCGCAAGCAGCAAATCGAAAAAGAGCAACAAGCACTCACCAAGCCACCGATTGGCGCCAGATAAGCTGGTTTAATCAAATATCACCAGGTAGCACCAGGCAAAGCGCATCCTGCCAAATTCGGTTAGACTTTTTATTTGTGTATGTTTTGGACCTCCTGAGGAGAAATGAAATGAACTTGCGTGCCGTAAGTAGATTGCTGTTGACAATTTTCCTTTTGTCAGGGCTATCGTTTGGTATCGCCACGCCTAAATCCTACGCCAGCCTGAAGAGGCGAGTAGCCGTGTTGCCTTTTGAATATGGCGCTGTCACGGCCGAAGTGGGTACAGTCGACGTGGGCAAAGGAATTACAACGCTATTGATCACGAAGCTTGTTAACGATGGCACTTATTCCGTCGTCGACAGGCAAATGCTGGATTCCATCCTCAAGGAGCAGAATCTTTCCGTGAGCGATCGAGCTGACCCAGCTACCGCTTGCAAGATCGGTAAAATTTTGAGCGTGGACGCGATCATTGTCGGTACGGTTACGCAATTCGGCATGGAAAGCCACAGAACAAATGTAGGCGGTGCGGCTAGCTATGGTACCGGCTACATTCCATACGTGGGTGGCTTGCCGGGGCTTGGTGGACTCGGGGTCAGGAAGAGCAAAGCCAGGGTATCTATCGATGCCCGAGTGATCGACATCAACACCACCGAGATTCTTGGTGCCTGCCATGGCACTGGTGAATCCAAGCGGGGCGGTTTCAGCGCAGCCGCGTGTGATTTTGGTTCCGACGACTTTGCCACCACCGTTGCTGGTGAAGCTACCATGCAAGCAGTTGATGGAATGGGCAGTCAAATTATTGCCATGGCTTCCAAAATTCCCGACAATCAATCGATTGCCGCTGCCAACGTCACCGGCAAAATCGCAGACGTTACCGGCAATACCGTGATTGTTAATATCGGCAAAATCAACGGACTTGCCGTCGGTGATCACTTGCAAGTTGATCGCGTTTACAAAACGGTAAAGGATCCTGAATCTGGTAAAGTCCTGAAAGAACTGACCAACACAGTTGCTGTAATTACTTTGAACGATGTTGATAAAGATTCCGCTACCGGCACCGTGACGCAAGGCTCGGGCGTGAAAGTGGGAGATACGATCAAGAAAGTAACTACATCAGTATCGGCCGTTGTCATCGCCCCTACAGCGACGACCACTGCTACCGATACACCCAAAACCGGAAAAACGCTATCCAAGTAAATAGACCGGTTTTTTCTCAACTAATGTAGGGGCATGGCACTGCCATGCCCTTTCCTTTTAGTCCCGGGGCGCCTGCTTTTAGCCGGCACTCCTCATCTATTGGTTTAATCGCAAACACTCCTAAAACATCATCCTTGAAAGTCTTGTTAGAATAAGATTTGGGCCAATACCTTCTTGCGAGTGAATATATGAATTCAGCTAAAAATTCATGCTTGGCGCTGATTGCTTTCGGAAGTCTCATTGTAGTTACAATCCCAGCCTTTGCCTCTGATGTGAACTTGGCCGACGGATATCAACAACTTTCCCAAGGCAATACAGAAAAGGCCGTCGACATATTCACGCGCAAGGCCAGCAAAAATCCGAATTCCGCGGAGTGCCACACGGCCCTGGGGCGCGCCTTGAAGCGTTTAGGAAGAATCGATGAAGCGAAGTCCGAATTCCGCAAAGCAACCGAAGTTGGACCAGATTTTGCCGATGGATTCTACGAATTAGGCGTCGTGCAGGAATCAGATGGTAACTGGGTTGAAGCCGCTAAGTGCTTTGAGAGATTCCTCCAACTCAAACCTGATGCCAGTGAAAGACGGGCCTTAACCGATCGAATTCAATATTGTCTGAGCCAGAGCCCCAATGTGGCCAGTGCGGATTTAAGCAGCATCCAGCAGTCGATTCAACAAGCTGCTGCCAGACAAACAACCGTCGTGCAACCAATCAGTCCAACGGCAGCTCAATCCAGCACCTCCAAGCAAGTGGGTGAGGCGCCTAATGTGGCAGCAACGGTCATCACTCAACCGCCCGGTCAGACGGCCAGCACGGGTGCTGCCATTAAGCAGACTATAGCCAAGAGTGATGTCAATAAGCCGATTCGCGATAAATGGGCTTTGATTGTCGGTATCGGCAATTTCGGCTCTCAGGAAATTCCTCACTTGAAATATGCCACTAAAGACGCGCGCGATCTCTACAACTATTTGATTCACGAAGCGAATTTTGCTCCAGACCATGTGCGACTTTTGCTCGATGAGAAAGCGACGCAGCGAAGAATCATGTCCGAGTTGGGCAGTAAATATCTTGCTCGCCTGGCCAAACCGGACGATCTGATTTTTCTCTTCTTCTCGACACATGGTAGTCCCTCTCAAATGGACATTCGCGGTAAGAACTATATTGTCGCCTACGATTCTGATCCCGAAGATCTTTTTGCTACCGGCATCGAAATGCAAAAGATTCTTGAATCGATTCAGAGCAGGGTTCTGTCCGATCGGGTGCTGTTAGTTTTGGACGCCTGCCATAGCGGTGGCGTTAACCCTGATGCAAAAGGAATGACCCGCATTGGCAATTTCGACGCGGAAGAATTGGCAGAAGGCTGCGGACAGATGGTCATTTGTTCGAGCCAACCCGACCAGCAATCCTGGGAATCAAAACGTTATCAAAACGGCGTGTTCACCAAGAGCTTGCTTGATGGTTTGCACAAGGCAGGACCAAAGGCCCCGCTTTCCAAAGCCTTCGGCACAATGGAACAACTGGTTCAGGACGAGGTCAGGGAAGATCACCCGGGCGCCCGACAAACGCCGATAATGCACAGCAAATGGAACGGTAACGATTTGGTCCTGGCGGTACCGGCCAGCAATCCTGAAAAAATTCCTCCGACCGTGGCAAGCGAGCTGGAGCCAGATAGCTCAGGCAGCACTAGTGCCGGTCCGGACTCGCTTCACACGAAGCCTTGAAGCGCAAGCCGGCCTTGACGGATCAGCGATGTTAAAGCAGAGTCGAGTAGGATTTTGCAAATTTCGTTTATAGCTGTACACTCAGAGTAGGACTTAGAAGAGGTGCATTGATTGGAAGACAGCAAGAAATACGCATTCTTTGAGGGGGACTTTGTACCGCTTGAAGATGCCAAAGTAAGCATCATGACCCACGCCTTCATGTATGGCACGGCTATATTTGAAGGTATTCGCGCCTATTGGAATGAAGCACACCAGCAGATGTATCTATTTCGTCTTCGCGAACACATAGAGCGGATGTGGGACAGCATGAAGATTCTCCAGTTGGAGACCAAGTATTCTGTTGACGAATTTTGCGAAATCGTCGTCGAGTTGATGCGCCGCAATCAGTACAAAACCGACTCATATATTCGTCCCAGTGCCTACAAGGCGGGGCTAAAAATCGGGGTGACTCTGGAAGATTGCCCAACCGAAATGTCCGTACTTTCAGTACCTTTTGGCAGCTACTTCAAAGGCGTGCCGGCATTGAAAGTTATTGTCTCAAGCTGGCGCCGTGTTGAAGATAATGCCATTCCTGCCCGCGGAAAAATCGTCGGTGCCTATGTAAACACTGCCCTGGCTAAAGCTGATGCGGTCAGATCAGGATTTGACGATTGCATCGTTCTTTCTGAAGATGGGCACGTCTCGGAAGGAACGGGTATGAATATTTTCCTGGTCAAACATGGGCATTTGATCACCCCCTGCAATACGGCGAACATTCTGGAGGGAATCACTCGGCGCACCGTTATGGAGTTGGCTGAAAGCGAATATGATGTTAAGACGTACTGCCGCGAAGTAGACCGCAGTGAACTCTATATCGCCGACGAGCTATTCTATACAGGTACGGCCGCCCAGGTCACACCGATAGTTGAGGTGGACAGGCGTACGATTGGTGACGGCAAAGTCGGACCCATAGCAGGCAAAATCGCTGAACGCTATATCGCTATTTGTCGAGGTGAAGTTCCTGCCTATCATCATTGGCTTACACCCGTATACAAGCAAGCAGTGGGTCAGAAAAGCCAGGCAAAAATGAGTGCTAAGCCGTAGAAAGGTTTATCACCCCTCTTTTGGTGGCTCCTTAGGCGCTTCTTTCTGCTCCTCAGTTGGACTGGTAACGTCTTTAATTTCCAGTTCGGCGTCTTTTGACTTCAATTCGGCAATATTCTCTTCCAGCTCTTGCATGCGCACATCGATCCGCTCGATATTACCCAGATCGTCCTTGACCTGGTCAAACAATTGATCGCCTAAGATTCGGCTGTTCTGCAAAAACATTGTGTAGACGCGTATACCGACTGTCTGCAAAAACCTGCTCTTTTCCGTTTGCAGGGTCATCAAATTCATCCGATATTTAGCGATTTTTGCCTGTTTGGCCGTATTATCGGCAGCCTGTTTTGTGGCTGACTTTACCTTTTGGAAAAAGTTATCGAAGGCAGAAGGCGGCATGGCTTAGAGCTTTCTTGGGATATGGCCAAGTCGGGAGCTGGTTCTGACTTCGAGAGGATTGGCCCTAAGCGACTCTCAGTTCCTTATCCATATCGAAGCGCTCATGAATCAGTTTAACAGCTTGGTGAGCGTGTTGGGTCGGCAGCAATACGCTCATTCTCAAATCCCCTGTAGCCACCATCTGTACCGGAATAGCAGCGTTATGAAGCGCGTCGAAAACCCCGGCAACCATTTCGGGGCGAGTCGTGAAAGTTCTGCCCACAATGGATAGACGTGTTAGTGTGCTGTCCGTTGTCAAAAGTACCCCTTTTGGCTTTTGCCAGATCGTTTCGATCATCGCTTGCACTCGAGATGAATAACCGTGATCGACGGTAAAAGCTAACTCTTGCAAGGGTTCATCCTCTCGAGCTAAGAGCATTATCATGTCGGTGGGGATGTGCAATTCAGTCAGGCGTGTGAACAGCGAAGAAACGCTTTCAAGAGGTTTGTGGCCATCTTCAGCAGGCGGAAACTTGACGCTGAATGACACTTGATTGGTATCGATAGTAATACCGCATATGGCATATTCCGGGGAGGCTGATCTGTGAGTAACCAGAGTGCCATGATCGTCCGGTTCGAAAGTGGAGCGGATGCGCACCGGCATCTCTTTCTCCATGGCTAGTTCGACCGATCGGTGATTCATCACTTTGGCACCAGTGGCGGCAAGTTCCAACATTTCTTCGTAGCTGAGACAGGGTAACCGCCGAGCTTCACCTAAGATGCGCGGATCCGCTGTATATACACCACGCACATCAGTATAGATATCGCACCGCTCTGCCTCCAGGGCATTGGCAAGAGCCACTGCAGTCGTATCCGAACCACCCCGACCGAGGGTGGTCAATTCTTGCCCTGGCGTAATACCTTGGAAACCAGCCACAACCGCTATTTCTCCACGATTGAGGCTGGCTTCGATAGCTTCGGGATTGACCTGCTTGATATTGGCTGTGCCATGCCTGCTTTCGGTTAGGATGCCAGCTTGTCCGCCGGTAAAAGAGCGAGCCGGCCAACCCAGTTCTTGAATGGCCATTGACATAAGGGCAACTGACTGTTGTTCGCCGGTAGTAAGAAGCATATCCAGCTCGCGCGGATTTGGAGAGCGGCTGATTTGCCTGGCGACGCCGATCAACTCGTCGGTTGTGCGACCCATCGCGGAAACGACAGTGGTTACCTCATGACCTTCCTGGGCCGAAGCCACGGCTATCCTGGCTACCTTCTTAATCAGATCCAGATTGGCTATCGAAGTGCCGCCGAACTTTTGAACTATTCTGGCCATCGGTTCCTTTACATCTGAAAGTTTGAAATATTACCCAGAAAGACCAGTACCCAAGATAATAATAGGCGCCTCAGGTTATCGCATCATTTTGGCAAAGCAAAAATCATGTTAGTAAGTAAACCGCCCCCGATTGCAAGTGGGGCGGCGGCGAAATCGAACCGGGCGATGCCTGGCATCGCCCCTTAAGTTCGGCTCAAGAAAGGTCACCATGGTTTCCGATCTTCTACCTGTTGAGGTCTCGGTTGATCTGATGGCGAAGATGGTTTTCTTCCCGGTTTAACTGGCCCTGTTCCGCCCTGGTTATATGGCCACCATTTAAGCGAGCGTCCAACTGTTCTTGTCTGCGGATCAATCGATCTTCCCGTTTTAGTTGCCCGAAGTGACCATCAAGATGCCCGTAGTCCCGGTTAAGGGCACGGTTGAGGGCGGCGTCTCGGCGGAGAACTTCTGCTCTTCGGGGGTGTCTTTGACAAAAAGTCTCGGCATTGGCCGGTGTAGCTGAGCTAAAGATGCAGGCTAAGCCGACTATTGCCAGAATTCTCAGGGTGCCGGCGTTTGTACGTTCCACGTAGCTATTCATAACAAAACTCCTGCGTGCTAATGACAAGAGCAAGCCTATTGAGAATTTGTGGTGGTTTTATGAATATAAAAACTGTTTTTCGTCAGGCTGATTCACGATTTCTTCAGATCTCATCCATAGGGATGCGGATGCCGGCCTGCTTGGCAAAAGCGATTGCTTCCGTATAACCGGCGTCAACATGGCGGATGATACCCATGCCGGGATCAGTTGTGAGGACGCGTTCTAGTCGGGCGTCGGCTTCCTTCGTGCCATCAGCCACTATCACTTGACCGGCATGTTGAGAGTATCCGATGCCGACGCCGCCACCGTGGTGGACAGAGACCCAACTGGCACCACCGACTGCGTTCATGAGGGCATTAAGGTAGACCCAATCGGCGATGGCATCAGAGCCGTCTTTCATTGATTCGGTTTCCCGGTTTGGTGAAGCCACCGATCCGGAATCTAAATGATCTCGCCCGATCACAATCGGTGCTGTCAATCGGCCTTCGCGGACCAGGCGGTTCATTATCAAACCCATTTTGGCTCGGTCTCCGTAGCCGAACCAGCAGATTCTTGCCGGCAGCCCCTGAAATGCCACTGTTTTTCTAGCCA
>PSRH01000135.1 GCA_003175915.1 Candidatus Melainabacteria bacterium
TATAGACGTTTGCCTCGGTCAATACTTCGCTTGGAAAAACTTTAAACTCTCAAACAGTCATATTAGAATATCTATGTCAGTTGCAATGCTCTCAATAAAAAAGGGGAAGTCTCATAGATGGATGCCGGTGCCTCAACGGATGAAAGAAAGTCCCTTCTTCAGAACTTCGTGCGGCAGCTGACAGCCGAAGTAGACAAAGATCGTTCCATTTGGATTGTGGAGCGACTCACCCCGAAAAGCGGAATCATCGTAAAGGGGAAATATGCTTGCTGCTATAGCGACAGGCCCGTTGGCTTGGTAATTGTCGTTTGCAAGGCAGACGAACTGACTAAGGATTTGACTAACCCAGAGATAGTGGTAGTGGACTATGAACAGAGCAGCAAGAAGTGGGTCGACACGGCTATGAACAGAAGTTACTCTAACGAAGAGCTCGTCCGAACGGCCCTTACTCTGCTCTCAAAGGCTTAAACAAGACGGCAAAATGAAAGAAGAAGCCCGCTAATCAGAACCAAGCTGACGAGCGCGTCACTGCCCTGGTCACGAAGTTGCAAACCCCACTCGAAATAGACATGGGAAACTTCACTGATTGGCTGGTGAAATTGATGACTCCGGAGCACAGTTCACCGGATTCTGGAGCGGCGAGATCATTCCGCCAAAACATGGCGAGCAAAAACTGTGGACACTAGTGCAATGGTTCACTACCAGTAGCCACGCGGAAACATGGCGACAGTCCGCTACACGGGCTGCCGTTCTCAGCGAACGTGCTTCCTTCATCCGAAAGGAAGCGCTGGCTTTTTTGCAACCGAAATTGCCTTGCTTTGGAACCTTTTCCCGCATCCAACAATCGGCACTCATTAGAAACCGAATCGAACTAACGAGAAGCTTTTTTTGGAGCCTGCAGCCGAGCCAAAATTGAAGCTGGGTCTTGAATTGGAGATGAACATCTTCCGTCAATGCAAACAAAGGCTGCGGGCTGTTTCGATGGAGGATACTCCACATCCATGAACGGCAGTGGACCTTCAGCCTGATCCAACCACTCGATTCTCTTGTACGAGCCGGGATAACTAAGCGCGGAAAGAAACAAGGCGCGTGCTCTCGGATCGCCTTTCGGCCCGACCACAGTCACGTGAGCCGGATCGCTTCCCAACTCTCTGTCAGCGAGCAAGATGCCACCAACGAGAACTTTGGGTTTCCCGGCTATTTCAGGAGTGGCCAGATAGCACATTGCCTGCTGGGCCATGGTTTGAAAATGTTTGTCTCCGGTGTAATGAAACAGTAGATTGGTAAATCGAGCCAAACTGACATTTTCATCCAGTAGTGGCGCCGGCCGCAACGACGTCCTAGGCGTCGCCTGAGCTGTAATGAATCCCGCGTTTTGCCTTTTACTACTCACATCACAAAAATGCTTGTTGATAAAGACAGCCGTATCTTTCGCCCGGTCCAACCATTTCCGGTCGGCAGTTGCGCAGTACAACGATAGGAACGATCTACCCATAGACAGGCTGTCACCAAGATAAGGACCGCCCTGATCTGACTGGTCATGGCGAAAGCCGCCGCCAGGGAGTGAGCGATTGGCAATGATCCAATCGGCGGCTCGTTTCGCCTTTTCCAGATAACTTGCCTCACCCGTCACCATATAAAGATTGGTCAACGCATTGATTGCCCAGCCATTTTCTCTCGAATAGATGTGTTTGTCGATCCTGGGGATTCCTTGTTTTCTCCTTTGAGCATCATCGAGAGCAAAATAACCTTGGCTGTGCTTTCCCCGAATCAAATCCGCATCTTGGCTCGTGTAGAACGCCCCCTCCGGAGTAAGTAGAAACGTTGACAAAAAGCGCTCTATGTCCTTAGCTGCAGCTAGGTATTCCGGTGCATGCCACTGTCCGAAAGCTTGGGAATAAATGCGCAGATTTTCTGCCTGCATTTGCATGATCTTCTCAAAATGTGGATGCACCCAATCGTTATCAGTTGAATACTGGTAGACACCTCCCCAGACTGGATCAATTAGCTTCAATTGCTTCGCGAGTGTCTCCTTTGCTCTGCGCTCTGCAATTTCATCTCCCACCCTAGCTTGCTGCATTGCATATTCGACATTGTCCCAGTTGAGGAATTTCTGACCAAACCCCCAGCCACCGGCTTCGGTATCGTATCCTTGATCAAACCTCTGCTTCAGTTCCTGGTGTATTTTTGGCGAAAGTGTGGTCGCGATGATTCCACTTTGCTCTGGCCGCAACTGAACGGTGGTCTTTTCCTTAAGTGCAGACCGTAACATGGGAAGCATTTCCTCTGGCGGGAAAAAGCCTGACCAGATCGCCCGCTCCTTTCCGTCCGAGTCGAAAACAACGGTAGCCGGCCAGCCATAGTCATCGTAGCGATTCGATAAGTCCGGCCGCGAATCCTGATCCACCTTTATCGGAATGAATTGTCTATTTACCAGTTTGACTACGGCCGGATTCTTATACGTTCTTTCGTCCATTACATGACACCAGTGACACCAGACGGCCTCCAGATCAAGAAGTACGTAACGCTTCGAATTCTTTGCTTTTGCAAAAACATCGTCGGACCACTCTTGCCAGACGATTCGCTCTTGATTTGACTGACGCTTGCCAGATGACTCGCCAGCTTGGGCAGTAGCCAGCGCCAGGAAAGGCAAAAGCAAAAAAACGACTCCGATCGGAAACCATTTGATTTTTTCAAGGATCGATTTAATCCAAGACGTTAAGCGACAACAACTCATTAAATGGGCTCGGCAAGCTAGCGACTTTAATTATTCAAGAATGACCAGGGTTTTTCAACCCTGCGGTGCTAATTTAGAGCTGTTGAACCATGTCACTGCGGACAATGTGTTTACTGAAAGAATCTAGGAAAACGTACGAAGCGACCGACTATGAGCAGCAGACCGACGAAGCCAGCACCTTCGCCCATTTTTTGAGCTGTGTGGGAGGCAGAGCCGTAGGGTGCTCTTACCGGTGCTTTGACAATTTCCACTTTTGGAATAACTTTTTTCTCGCACAGTGAATTTATCACCTCTGTCGTTCCGTCGATTGGTCCTTGAATCAGTGTGTGTCCAAAGGAATGGACGAGTGACCCAACTATACTGTCACACTTCTGATCCGTTCCATCCTTAGACATAGCCGTACTCCATGAATTAACAAACTGGATGATAGACGGCGTACTTCTGCAAATCTCGCCTAATGGCCTTTTATAACAGACGTCATTGAGCGCGTCTGTCAAAAGGGCGACAAAAACCGGCAACTTTCGGGACTCTTTTATCAATGTGAGCAAATTTGGGGATAAGTTAAGTTTGCACAGGTCCTAAATGGAACGAGCAAGCTAGCGACTTTTAATTATTGATGAACGATAAGGGCTTTTCAACATTGCGGTGCTAATTTAGGACTGTAGCTTGAGTCTAATACAGACCAATGAGCTAATAAATTAAGTGAAGAACGCAACAAAGAGCACCGGTATTAGTTTACCGGTGCGGTGCGTCTTAGAAGGTGATTGTTATGTCTGGATCAATTAAGCCCTGGTTACTGGGCTATCTTTTGCTTGCCGGTTTCGTGACAATATCGCTAACCGGAGTGATGGTAATCGTACCTGCCGGTGAACGAGCTGCGGTGTTTAACTGCTTCACTGGAGTGGAAAAACATACTCTCTCAGAAGGAACACACTTGCTCGTTCCAATAGTTGAAACTCCTGTCAAATACGAAGTGCGGACCCAAACCTACACAATGTCCGGCATCGAGGATGAGGGAGCTAAAAGAGGCGATGATGCTTTAACGGCGCTGAGCGCCGACGGTCAAAAGGTGAAAATCGACGTTTCCGTTCGCTACCACCTCATTCCAGAGGATGTTTGGCAACTGCACGATCAAATCGGTCCAAATTACATAGAAAAAATCATTCGTCCCGAAGCACAAACGGTTATTCGAAACGTAGTCTCCTCGTATACGGTTACAAGATTGTATTCAAGCTCGAGGCAAGAGATTCAGGATCAAATGAAAGAGCAAATGGAGAAAGGTATGCAAAAGTATCACATCTCCTTAGACGAGGTACTCGTTAGAAACATCGGCTTCTCTGATGCTTTCGCAAACGCGATTGAACAAAAACAAGTCGCCCTACAGGAAGCGGAGCGCATGAAATATGTAATTCAACGCGAAGAGGCGGAGAAGCAACGGAAGATCATCGCCGCTACCGGTGATGCCGAGTCTATCCGCCTGAGAGCGCTGGCTCTCAAACAAAATCCACAACTAATTCAATACGAGTACGTCCAAAAGCTCTCACCGAATATCAAAGCTGTCATTGCTGACCAAAAGGTACTTATGAGCGTAGGTGACATTTTCAATGACAAGTAAGTAGATCAATTATCGAAGCAGTCCTTTATTAGTCAATTGGAGGAAAACACAATGAATCCGCTCCGAGCGCTCTTTCTCTCATTCTCAAGAATGCCCCCATCAGTAATGCTTTTGATAATCATTGGGTTAGCGGTTGTCGTAACAATGATGGTTACGGGTAAGGTATCTGAGTCTGAAAAAGCATACGAATCCTCATCAGGAGCCGGGAGTATCGAGGACGTAGATCCAAAAAACGCGCGCACAGCTCTCTATAGTCGTACCTATATTCCAGCTAACACCAAGATCGAAGATAAGGAAATTGAAGAACGCAAAATCGACAAGCTGGAGATCTGGGACGATGCGACGTCGACATCAAGCGACGTGATCGGTCATACCACCAAGCACGCGATTCCGGAAAACGCACAAATTCGACAAATTGACCTGGAGTAGTATTTCTAACTTTCATCAATGTTCTAGCGCCAGTCATCAATCACGTAGACATCACGGCGGTCGGCAAAGGGTTCGTCCGGTCTGTGCATAGCTACGCCCAGACTGTCAATTCGACAATTCGATGAGAGAGTTTGGTCAAATGCGGCTCTTCTACCTGCATTTAATCCAAAGAGCAGCTTCGTCGCACCTTTTTCTTTGGCATAAGCTGAACATGCTTCTAAAAGCACAGCGAAATGGTTGGAGGCTTTAGGACTGGGAAGCACGGCAGCCTGCTTTACCTGGCAAACGCCCGTTTCTGTCTCAGCACCGTCTCCGAAATGACACAGGGCAAAACCAACCAGGGATGTGCCATCATCTATCATCAACGTTTCACCAATGCCCAATCCCCCAACTACGCCAACCTGCCTGCAGAAGTGCATGCCCTCGTATATGGTGTCAGTAATCATAGTGAATGATTTAAATGCTCCCTCCATCTCATCCGAAGTAAGTTCGGAAAATTTTCGAAAAGGAGGTGGATTTTTTGATTCCATTTCCTTGTCAATCTGCTTAACCATCATGGCTATCAGGTTGCGAGGATAAAATCCAAGCTTATGATACATACCCACATGCTTCGGACTATCCGGAAATGTTGTAAGACCGATTTTGGCTATGCCTTGAGAATGAAAATAATCAATGGCTGTTTGTAACAGTCGCTGACCGATGCCACCGCCCCACAAATCAGGTTTCACGGCAGCTGGCCCAAATACTCCTATGCTGCCAAAACTCGAACAAAAGGCGACAGCAACAAGCTGTCCGTCGATAAACCCACCAAAACAACCTTCTGGTTCACCTACAAAACGCCCGAGCAGGCTATAACCGGGGGAAAATTTTTCCGGATCCTCGTATCGCAGCTGACGAGCAAATCCCGACCTGAAAACACTTTCGGCCACCGCCCTCTCACTACTTTCTAAGCGCCTTATCTGCAATCTTGGTCGTGTCCTTCTTCAGTTGAAAGCAAATTGGGCAATCAACCGATAAATCTCCGGTTGGAAGACATCCGAATGGTGACCACTGAGAACGTCACCGGCATAGTCATCCGTTTGATGCAACGGAGTTAGATCAGCCACCAACATTCTGTTAGGTGGTGATAACAATGCTGTTTGGCTGGCTTGGGGAGCATAACCACTGTCAATTGAAATTGATTTCGGTTGATATGCCTGGGCAGTTGCCGCGGTCGGTCCGGCATAACCGAGTGCTTGACGATTGCCAGGTTCAGAGCTGAGAATGTTAATCGTTTCAGCAATGGGAAACCACTTCCGCAAGGCAACATCCTCGTCAGAATGTGTCACCAACATACGCAACTGCGGGAACAATTTCAGATTGGCATAGCGCTGGTTATCATCGAGATCCACTCCTTCGAAAGCAGCCTGGAGAAGCACTACATTGATCTTCAGCTCTAAAACAAAATTTTTGAAGTCCGGTGACGTGCCAGGCTTGCTAATCTCATCGTACAACCGATGGATACCGCGGCAAATCACCCGACATCCGAAACTGTGCCCAAGCAAGGTTAGACGAAATGGTCTGGGTGGAGCAACGGTGAATCGCGCCTGATACATTAATTGCGTTAGCGCATACATAGCGTTGTATCCAACTGTGTCACCACGCTTTTCCATTTGATAAAAAGTGAATGGTTGAAACAATTGCGGCAAAGATTGTGCATCTTCGCTAAGCGTGGAAGGCCAATGAACGCCGACTCCAAAAGATCGTGCCGGCGGCTGAGTGATCGATCCCTGGGGCAAGTAATGCACTGTCTTGCCAAATTCGATCAGTGCCTTGCTGTACTCAGACATAGAAGCATTGGCATTTGTCCACCAGCCATGCGCATAGATAAAGATATCCGTGAACTCGTAAGGTTCGTTCATAGCGTCACGAACTGCACTGACAACCTGCTGATCGGGGATCAGGCCGGTAGCGTCAACTGGAATACTGATAAAACGATCCATGGCGCCTTGGTTCCCTTGGGGTACTCAGCTCGGCTTGTGATGCGCCTGCTTGGATCGGCTCGCCAGTTTTTTTGCGATCAACCCATCGATCGATATGGCGCCCGGTCCAAAGCAAAAAACCAACAGAGCCGTCAGCATGAAAAAAAATGGAGTAGCGGCTAGGAAGGGATCAGGATCGCTGAAAATATTGAGCAACTTCGCCCTGTCTTCTGCAACTGCCAGGTAAGCAACGAGCATATTGGTCGCCAAAAGCAATCCAATCGGCCGCGAGGCAAATCCGACGAGAAGCAAAAGTCCCCCAAAGCACTCAAGACCCGCAACGAACCAGGCATTTAAATCGGGCTGCACAATATTGAGACTGGTAAAAAACCCAACGACCTTTTCGTGGTTAATAAGCTTGCCTTGTCCGCTCTGGAAAAACTGCCACCCCCAGTTGATTCGAAATGCCAGCAAAAGAAAGTGTTGCAAAAAATTGCCTGAATCTATCAGCCAACTATAGGCCAGCTCTCCTACTCGAATCAGCCCCTTCATCTATTAGACCTCACAACAGGCACGCGACTTATGCCCCCTCACAAAACCAACCCAATTCCATCCAAGTCGAAAAATCGCTTGTCAGGTTAGCGGACAATTCACCCGCATCCACTCCTGATTGAAGCTCAAACGCTTGAGTACATGCTTCCGCCAGGGTTTTCCCCTTGGTCAAAGCTTTGAGCAGAACAAATTGATCGCAAGTCAACCGCTTGTAATAGACAATATTTTCCAGACGATGCACGGCTATATAAGTGCGCTGCTTTTTCGGTCGCGACCGCCGCCCCTTTTTTCGTTTGATCTCAATAACCGCGTTTGATTCAACGGTCTTGTCCGATTTTTTATTGAGCTTCAAAAGAAAATCGTCAAGAGCGTAATCAAGTTCCAAGAGCGTGATGTACGGTTGAAGCTCAAGCTTTAAGTGCACCGGATCGATCCCGACCAGCGATTGCGCCTCGAGCGCCGGCTTCGATGGACCGTCAAAAGCAACTACTTCAGCCCACTCGATGCGAACCATGTCCAGAGCCAATTTTTGATCGGGAGCCACCCATTCAGGTTCTTCCAAAACAAATTTCTCGAGTTTTCTACCTAAGTCACGCAAGGTGAACGAGGTTGACGGATAACGGGTTAAATAGGCCGTTGCCAATGCTTCGCACTTTGCGTCTCCGAGAAACGCCATCAGTCCAGGAAAATCCTCGTAGAATGCATCCAGAAGCCTGAACCAGTATTGGCGATTGTAGAGCTCAAGTCGTTCCAGGCTCGATAGAAATCTGTTGGGTTTGATAAATTCCGCAGCTACTTCCTGCATCGGCCGACCATCCGAGAAGAACTCTTGCATGCTATCGCCGTCTGTTAGCGGCCGCATAATCGACGCTGCCATCAATGCTTGAATGCCAGTCAGATCGCCCTGGGCTCTCTTTGATTCCTTAGGCAATGGCCGATTTGTAATGACCATGCTTCACTTCCTCAACAAATCGCTGCGCCTTCAACGCTTCGTCGCGCACAATATCAAACGAGGGGATATCGGCGTCCCACTCGAGCAACGTATTAGTGAACCCGCCTAACCTTATTGCTTCTGTATAAATCTGCCACACTTCGTCTATTACCGGTCCGGTGTGCGTATCCAAAACATACTTGTCAAAAGCAGAGTGGCCGGCAACATGGATCTGAGCGACTCGCTCTAATGGAACGTTGTTTAAATACTCATATGGGTTGAACCCATGATTCCAAGCAGAAACATAGATGTTATTGACATCGAGCAAAATCCCACAATCTGCTTGTTCGGCCACCTCTGAGAGGAACTGCCACTCAGTCATCTCGGAAGCGTGGAATTCAGCGTAGCTGCTGACGTTCTCAACACACACTGGTATTTCCAAATAATCCTGTACCGCCTTTATTCGCGAAGCCGTGTTCTTTACCGCTTCGACTGTATAGGGGATTGGCAGAAGGTCGTGAGTGAATTTCCCGTCTACGCTGCCCCAGCACAAATGGTCCGATAAAAATGGCGTTTTCGTCTTTTTCGCTAACTTCTTCAGCTTGCGCAATTGTTCACGGTCAATCGGATCGGTCGACCCGAAATACAATGAGACACCGTGTTGCACGACCGTATAGCTGTCTAATATCTCTTCTAATACTTCGAGCGGCCTGCCGCCGTCCACCATATAGTTTTCGGATATGATTTCGAACCAACCCAGGCATGGCTTTTCACTGAGGATGTGCCTGTAGTGGGGAACGCGCAGGCCAACCCCTATACCCAAATCTGTAAATCCGTTAAATCTGTTTGCCGGCATTTTTGTGTTTCAACTGGATGTAACAAACCGGCCAAGAGTTACCCGGGCCGGTCTGTAATTGCCAACGACTACTTAACTTTGCAGCCGCCTTTTCCTTTGCACTCGTTCTTGCCTTTGCAGCCGTTATCGCTAGTTTTGCAGCCGCCTTTTCCTTTGCACTCGTTGAGGCCTTTACAAGCATGCTTACCAGCCTTGGTTTTGCTAGTAGATTTGCCGGCCTTTTCCGATTTGGTTTCTTTCGTAGTTTTCGATTTTTCAGTCGACGTAGTTTCTTCTGCGCGTACCGGCGCTCCCAAGAGACCAGCTAACGCTGCTGCTGCAAGTAGTGCAGAAGTCGTATTGATTTTTTTCATTCCAACGCTCCTTTAGTATGGATAGTTAAGTACAATCTCAGCTAGCACGATACCATATGTAGTGCTCAGGATGCACCGGCATCTCCCTAGAGACACCAGTTAGTAAGAGTACCCGGTTCTCTGCAAAGACGGAATTTGTGTATTTTAATGAACGATCAACCTTGCTTGACAAGCGCTCGGAAGCCGATGTTGCGAGTCAGCGAAGTCTTTTCTTGAAAAGCTCTTTCACCGCGTCTAATTATGCGTGTAATCAACTCTGTAAATAAAAGCGGCGGTTTAAGTCCCGCCCACAGATAGAAGGAGAGCGACCCAGGCAATGGATTTATTTCGTTGAAGTAAATTTTCTCGTTACTCAGATCGAGTAGAAAATCTAATCGAGCCGCTCCATTGCAGCCCAGGGATTTAAAGGCCGTCTTGGCATAATCGCAAACCGACGTCTTGATATCGTTGGCTAAGTCCGGTGGATCGATGATTCTGGTCAACGCCGCCATACCTTGCGCTTGAGCGCCACCGCTTTTCTTGCCGCCGCCTGTTAAATATTTGTCCTCATAGGTGAGCTCCTTGCCGGCTTTTGGTATGGGTATTTCTGTTACAGAGGTGATCGATTCCACTCCTTCTAGAACCGCTACGTTAATTTCCATCTTGTTGTCCAAGCAAGGTTCGATCATCGCCTGGGAATCGAACTTCAAAGCTTGCAACAATCCTGCATCAAGCTCAGCAGCGTTGGTGACGCGCGCAATTCCTATGCTCGAACCCAGGGTACACGGCTTAACAAAAAGTGGGAATTTCTCAAAGCCTGGCGTTTTCAAAATATTTTCCCTGACGGAAACCAATCCCTTGCCAAGCTCACTTTGTATTTTTTCCTTTTGTACGACTATGGACGGTAGCACCGGCACACCGTAGCGAGAAACAACATCCTTGCAATGTTGTTTACTCATGCTTAATGCTGAAGCAAGTACACCGCAGCCGGCATAGGGCACTTCCGCCAGCTCCAGCAGTCCCTGCAAGCAGCCGTCCTCGCCGTATGTTCCATGAAATGCAGGAAAGTAAAAGTCAATCGGTATGACGGCGCTTTCCTGGTCCCAGGAACCAGCACCAGTCCTGTGAGCGCCACGCAAGACAGTCAATCCACCGACGTCGGGCACCGGTAGTAATACCACCTCGTCCACATCGCTTAGAGAACCCGGCATGTTCTTATAGAAGGATTGATCGGTTAGCAGTGCGCCTGAATACCATTTGCCGCTAGGAGCGATGTACAAGGGTACAGGCTCGTATTCAACAACATCAATAGCCTTTATTACTTGCAATCCAGTGATCACTGAAATTTCATGTTCGACCGATCTGCCTCCGAACATGACGGCTACCCGCTTTCTCTTCATAGACCCGTTGCTTGACGCCTTACCCATAGAACACTTCCATGCTAAAACTTGGGAGTTGATTCGTATAAATCGGACAGATCGTTTTCGATCAAAACAACGTCACCGTCGCTTAAATAAGATCTGGCCAGGTGTCGCAATGCTTCCTGCATCGAGTCCTGGACCAAGAATTTATCTTGAGACATGCCGCCGGCATGCAAGCCGCTCACCAGGGCTTCCCGATTCGTCCTACCAACCACCACAACCAGGTCGCACAGAGTGGCGGCTTTCTTCGCCATTCGTTCGTTTTCCTCAGCCTGGCGATCGCCCAGTTCGATCATTCCTGGAGTGACCAACACTTTTTTACCGCCCGGTAATTCCTTAAGCACATCGAGCGCCGCCGAAAACCCGACCGGGTTGGAATTGAACGCGTCGTTCAGTCTCAATACCTGACCAGGATTTGCTGCGTCTTTGCCATTTCCATTTACTGCTGCGCCGGCAAAAGCACTAAGAGCGGTGCGCACCGGTTCCAGCCGATTGCTTTCCGTCTTGGCATTGCGCATAGCAGCGAGAACCGTCTCAGGTGCACAGCCCAAAGCTACGGCCGCAGTGAAGGCCGCCAGCGCATTAGATAAAAGGGGCTTACTCAATAGTTTCGCAAATCCTTCATAAATCGTACCTTGATATTCAATCTTAAAGCTGGTGCCCTTGTCTGAGGTAACCAGATCAAACATGTAGGCATCCAACGGTTCGTTGTCCTTATCAAGTCCGTATATGAGCGTTAGCCGCTTAGGATTTTCCTTGGCCATTCGTCGGCAAAGTTCATAGTCACCGTTGACAACGAGGATACCATCATTGGGAAGAGCTTGAGCCAATTCTGATTTTGCCTGATAGAGGTTGTCGGTACTGCCAAATCTTTCCAAATGCATCTGTCCAACAGCAGTAATAATGCCAACTTTCGGCGGAGTCAGCCCGCACATTCTGCGAATGGAGCCCAAATAGTAAGCTCCCATTTCGATCACCGCAAACAAGTGCGACTCCTTCATCCGTTCTCTGATTTCACGGGTCACTCCCATGTAGCTATTGATGCTGCGCGGTGTGGAAAATGTGGGCGCTACGCTGTCGAGAATTTCGGTAAGTATTACTTTCGTACTTGTTTTTCCATAACTGCCGGTGATACCAATAACAGTTGGCTGGCAGAGCTTCACTATGTTTCTGGCCTCTTCAGCAAATTGGGCTTGCAAGGCCTTTTCCTGCGGATCAAGAAGAACCTTCGCCAGGACCAGAATGAGCGGCTGGAGCTGGATAATTAACAGCTGATTGAACCAGCAAAAAGCGAGGGCGTTCTTGCCAAATATAATTATCGACAATGCCGTTCCTGCCAGCTCCAGAAGAGCATTTATCGATTGACCGGTATCAAATATTCGAGTCGCCCGATCGGTCAATTTGAGCCTTACTTTTCCAGTGATAAGCGGATTCTCTTCTAAGGCCGCTTTATAGAAAAGCATCGCACTACAAATAGAGCTGACCAGAACTGTGCATGTATGGCCCATCAGCGAACAAGCGGCGACCACCGTAATGGCCACAATCACCACTAGCGATCCCCGTGTGTCAAAAACGTTGTTACGTTTACACCAACTGAGAAATCTTTTGCCTTCGTATTCTTCTTGCTGAAAGTATTGAAGATAGCGCAACTCTCGCCTACGACAGAAATACAAACCGGCGGCGGCAATGAGAATTGAGGCAACGATAGTGACGATCAACTCAAGCATTGACAGGAACCCGTTCTGATTGAGGCAGGGAATTCACAAAGTTGAGAATGTGATAGACGCAAAGATGAGCACTCTCGCCCAAAAAAGGGTAATGGTCTTTTCCAGGCAGGACAACAAGTTTGGAATTGCGCATCAATTCATGGAACTTCTCACCGATTGCCACAGGTGTCTCCGAATCTGCGCCACTCCACAAGAGAAGCACTGGCAGTTTGATTTCTTTGGCTTGCGGGCTGACATCCTCATTGACAGTCTTAACGAGAATATTCTTCATCGCACCAGCGTTCTTGTAATCTCGCGAGCCATAGCGCGGTACAAACCAACTCTCAAATATCTTAGAACCGAAGGTCCTGTCGATCGATTTGCACCAGCCGGATCCGGCTTTCAATAACTGCGCTCGAATATTCTTGGGAAATGGTTGCGATAAGCGAATTCCATGTGAGTTGACTAGAATCAGGCTGCGCAAAAGCTCGGGCTTTTTGTGAGCCATTCGAACAGAGATTCTGCCACCAAATGAATGTCCTAGAAGGTCAACATGTGTAAGTTTCTTTTCCTGGCAATATTGCAAGATTCGATCGGCGTATTGATTGGTGTCCCAGTCATTAGAAGGCTTCGGAGATTTACCAAAACCGGGGAGGTCGATCAAGTGTACTTCCCGATATTTGGCAAACAACTCGCCTAACGGGCGCATCACTTCCAACGATTGGCCCCACCCATGCAAAATGACTAAAGGCGGTGAGCCGGAGCCCAGCACGACTGTGTTCAGGGGACTGTCCGTAGATTCAGTGCCAGCTTTTTCAACTACCATGTGCGGCAACTTCCCTGCTCTTGTCACGCTCCTAACTATAGATCAAACCTTCCAGACTTCTCGTTCATTTTCGGTAAATTCGCCGAGGGTCTTCCATTCCGGTTGTAGCCGTACTGAAAAAGTTTCGTAAACACAATCTTGCATGCGTTTCATCAACTTGGATACTTCCTCGGAGGTCGCTCCCCCCATATTGATTACGAAATTCGCGTGTACGGCCGATACCGCCGCTTTTCCTTCGGCAAGTTTCTTCGCACCAGCCTGATCCAATAACAAACCCGCACCTTTTTTGGGGTCGGGATTTTTGAATGTGCTGCCCGCATTGGGCCACCCTATAGGCTGGGTACGCCAGCGATATTCTTCGTTGGCGCGAATGTGGGCCTCGATGGTTTCGGGCAAATCTGATTTTAGTCTGAGCCGGGCCGAAAGAACCACTTGGATTGTCGGGTCAAGCCGTGACTTACGATATTTAAATTCGAGTTCTTCGTTAGTAAGCGTAGCAATCTCGCCGGTAGCGGTATCAAATATGGTGACCGAATCAATAATATCGGCCATACAGCTTCCGTGAGCACCGGCATTCATAATCACACCACCGCCTACTGTACCTGGAATGCCAACGGCAAATTCCAATCCGGACAAGCCGAGCGATGCTGCGTAGCGAGCCAGATGAGGTAGGCGCGCTCCGGCACCGGCTTCCAGCAGGTTCGATTCGAGTTGATCGATTTTCGTTATTTGGGCGGTACGAATCACTGTCCCTTCGACACCCTTGGAAGAAACAAGCAGATTCGATCCACCACCGATTACATACCATGGTTCATTGCGCGCTTTCAAATCGGCCATAAGCGCAACCAGTTCGTCAATGCTCTGTGGCTGGCATAAGCGCTTAGCCGTACCGCCAATTTTCAATGTGGTAAAGCGTGATAGTTGTTCGCCTTCTCGCTCTTCCATAAAATCAACCCTGCTTGAGCAGGTCAATCAATTTGGGGCCAATAGTCGTTATATCACCCGCCCCGACCGTGATCACTAAATCGTTTTCCTTGAGATGCCCGAGGATCGCCGGCGCCAAGCCGGATGTAGGACCGGCCAGGTACTGACGGTTTCCATGTTCGACCTCATCAACAAACCGTTTCGAATTGATTCCTTCGATCTGACCGCCGCGGGCGACATAGACATCGCTTACGAGTAGCAAATCGGCATCGACAAAAGCTCTCACAAACTCGTTCCAAAAATCGCGCAATCGGCCAGGTTGGTGCGGCTGAAATGCAACAACAAGTCGCCGCTTCGGCTCACCCTTGAGATGACACTCCTCGATATAACTGCGCGCCGCCTTGAGGGTGGCGGCAATCTCTGTTGGATGATGAGCGTAATCATCGACGATCAAAATCCCTTTCTCTTCGCCAATCAACTGAAAGCGACGATCCACTCCTTTGAACTGGGTGAGTGACGCGCAGACATCCTTAAAATCAAGACCGAGCTCGCAGCCAACCGCAATAGCAGCCAGAGCATTGAGTTTATTGTGTTCACCCGGAATAGCAAGCTTCAGTTCACCGAGAACTTTGTCGCTCTTGTAAACACGCATGCCGAAACCGTTCAGGCTTTCAAATTTAAACGAGGCGGTACTCTTGCCACCATGGCGACCGTAGCTCACCACTTTGCCTTTGAGCAGCGGCAGAATCGCCTGGCAGCCCTTGTCATCCTCGCAGATGATCGTCGCCCTGCGGGCATGATTGCCAAATTCCGCCATCGCCCTATAAATCTGCTCCAGGCCGCCGGGATAGTTTTCCAGGTGGTCAGCCTCCACGTTGGTAAGAACGGCAATTTCAGAGATTAGACTGGCGTGAGTGCCATCACTCTCATCCGATTCAGCGACAAAATATTCGCCATTGCCGGCCAGGGCATTCGCCTTGATTCGCGCAAAAACTCCGCCAATCACTACGCTGGGATCCAGTCCGCAGTCGATCAAAACCTGGGCAATCATGCCGGTTGTCGTTGTCTTACCATGCGTGCCCGATACTGCAATCATTTTTCGCCCTGCGGCAAGGGCAGCCAGGATGCGCGAGCGATGCCACACAGGCAAGCCTTTCTTGAGGGCCAGAGCCAATTCCGGATTGTCGGCTGTGATCGCTGTCGAAACGACGATTGCCGCCGCATCTTCTACGTTGGTGGCCTGATGGCCGATGTGGATGGTGGCGCCAAGGCTGGCAAGTTCGCGAGTAATTTCGCTTTCCTGTTTATCGGAACCGGAAACTGGCCGCTTGCTCGCTAACAAGAGGCGGGCCAAGGCAGACATACCAATTCCACCGATACCGACCAGGTGTATCGGTCCTTCAACCTTGCTCAAGTCACAAGGTACATCGCCAAAGACAGCTCTTTCGTTTTGCGTCTTCGCGAAAGAAGCTGTATTAGGTTCCAACTTTGACCTCTTTAAATTGAATGCGCGAACTTCTTTCAATACCAGCTATCGCCGAAGCAGCGCGCTTCCGGCTCAACCTATCAATAAATATAACCGGAAAGCTTTCCGGCCTCAATGCTACTTCTTGGCGCCTGTCAGTCCGGCGACGTGTTCTGCCAAACGTGATTTTCGCCTGGCCGCGGCGTTTTTGTGCAATACGCCTTTAGCAACAGCCATATCGATAGCCTTGTAAGCCTGCTGTAAAGCTTTTGCTATTTCCTTGGCATTACCCGATTTCGACGTCTCGAGCACATCATTTTGAACGGTTCTGACAGAAGTTCGCCATGCGCGATTTCGCTGCCGATTTCTTTCGGCTATCTCGACTCTCTTGATCGCGGACTTGATATTAGGCACGGCTAATTGACACTCCTGTTAT
>PSRH01000173.1 GCA_003175915.1 Candidatus Melainabacteria bacterium
CAGCACCAACGCCAGCAGCACCACCGCCACCAGCACCAGCGCCCACCGCTAAATCCAAAGCAAGCGCTCAAGAAATGATGTGGGATCATTTTGCCGAAAGTTCTTCGCCACCCAGCCACCAACCAGATCGATCCAAAGCGTCAGGCACCGCCCCGGAAACCGCACCACTAGGCAAGCAACCTTTTAGCGAGAGCCAAGAAACCAAAGCAAAGCCATCCTTACCCCCAGAACAATTGGCCTGGGGACATTTTGCTCAAAGTGAAGCGCCACCGGCTGAAACCAAAAAAACAAATTTTGGCTTTGGAGAGCCCTTCGCAGCTTCCTCTCAAGCTCAGCCACCGGTTGCGGACACCCCAAGTCCGACCGCTCCCCCCGCTCCCGAGCCCGACAGCCTATCTGCCGGTAGCTTTGATTCCTCTGGCAGTAAAGTAGGCGATTGGTCTGGTGGTTGGCCAGCCACTCCAGCCAAGGCTGGTGATTGGTCGGCCGCCGCGCTAGATCCCGCTAGCGCCAAGAGCGGTGATCCATCCGCCTCCCCACTAAATCCCGCTAGCGCCGATCGGTCCCCTACTGCCCCGGATTCCCCTAAGGCAAAAGCTGGCGATTGGTCCGGTAAGCCAGGTGATTTGACCATGCCGGAAGGCTTTAGGTCGATTGCCGATCCAGATGCCGCCGAAGGACAGATCTACTCCGACGTTTCTCTGGCCGGCCCTCACTATTCGTTCGGTACCGCCTTCAGTTTGGGACATTCGAGCCGAGCCAAACGTTCGCCCACACCTCAACCGGAAAAGGCAAAAACCGAAGCAGTGGAGCCACCAGCGACGACCGGCCCCAGCCAGGCCAGCAAGGCTAGCCAGCCGCCATTTACTTTTGCTCCAGGGGCTGAACCTATAACACCAACTACCTCACCACCTCCTGAAATCGTAGAGGAAGTTCCGGATCTCGATGCTCTCGATATTTTCGATGACCTCGACAATCTTACCGAAATGGAAGAAATCGAAATCATCGAAGAAGTGGTGAAGGATCAAGCCAACCAGAAAGCCAGCGGCCTGGCTAGCACCATATCTGGTGACGAGCTCAGGGAATTGATTAAGAGCCGCATCAAGCAAGCCAGTGAACAGCTTGCCGAGCCGCCTGCTGAAGTCAGTTCAGAGCAATCAAGTGAAGAGGAGCCAACCAAGAAGGCCTCTAATAGAAGCAAATTTGTCGGCGCCGCCAAAGCCCACGAACCGCCAAAACCAAGCACCTTTGTGCCAAGAGCAGTTCCTGCTGAGATTAGAAAAGCTTGCCTGCTTTTGGGTGTTCGGCCAGAAGAGATCACGAAAGAGATCATTATCGATGCCTGGAAGCGCCAAATTGCCAGTCCTGGCGTCCACCCCGATCTCGGCGGGGACACGGAATCTGCTATATTCTTGAATACCGCCAAAGACACCTTGATTCGCTGGCTCGAAGACCAGGCCCCTAAACTCGGCAAGCGCTTCGGTCAAACCGAAAAAACGCGCGCTCAAGCAAATCCGAAGAAAAGTTCGGATAAAACCGATAGACCAGATAAAGCTGATAAAGCAAAAAAAGCAGAAAAGTCTGAGTAAACACGGTAGATTAAGGTTGCGTCTGAGACGTCCTCTTCGCTTGGTAAGCTCATGAGTCGTAATATTGTCGCCATAGTGGGGCGACCGAATGTCGGAAAGTCGACTTTCTTCAACCGTTGTATCGGGGCAAGACACGCTATTGTCGACGATACTCCCGGCGTTACGCGCGACCGGGCCTACCACGAAACTGATTGGGCCGGCCACGAATTTACCCTGATCGACACCGGCGGAATTATGCTGGACAAGAATCACGAGCTGGCCGACGAAGTTTACGATCAGGTGCAGATTGCCCTTGAAGAAGCCGACGTAATTATTTTTATGGTCGATGGCAAGGCTGGATTAACCGGCGCCGACAAAGATGTTGCTAATCTCTTGAGAAAATCCCAAAAGCCGGTGCTGTTGGCTGTCAACAAGGTAGATGTACCTGCTGAAGAGGGCAATATCCTTGAGTTTTTTGGATTGGGGCTGGGAGAACCGCACGCCCTGTCCGCGCTTAGAGGCACAGGCGGGGTCGGAGATTTACTCGACAAAGTAGTCTCCTTTTTTCCACCGCCAGCCAGCGCCACCAGGAAAAACGGCTCAGAACAAGAAAAAGCGGCTATTGCTATTGCCATAGTTGGTAAGCCAAACGTCGGCAAATCGTCAATGATTAACGTACTCTCAAGACAAAAGCGAACCATCGTTTCCGCCAAGCCCGGCACCACACGCGATGCCATAGATACCACCGTTATCTATCAGGGGAGAGAAATCACCCTAATAGACACAGCCGGCATCAGACGCAAGTCAAAAGTCGACTACGGCGTGGAGGCCTTCTCTGTAGCCCGCTCTTTAAAGGCGATCGAGAGAGCCGACGTGGTTGTTCTCATGCTCGATGCAAGCGAACCCGTCTCGGATCAAGACAAGAAAATTGCCAGTAAAATAGTCGATGCGGGCAAAGCAGCGGTCGTGGTTTTAAATAAGTGGGATTTGATAGAAAACAAAGATTCCCGCCTGATGAACGAATTTACTGCCAATTTGAAGCGCGATTTGCGCGCTCTTTCATTTGCGGAAGTGTTGTTTACGAGCGCCCTGACTCGCCAGAGAACCGGGAAGATTTTAGAAGCCGTTGAAAGGGCTTCAGATACAACAAATAAGCGGATGACAACCAGCCTTTTAAATCAGATCATCAATGAGTCTGTTTCGCTCACACCGCCGCCTGTAACCAAGCGCGGCAAGCGCTTACGAATTTATTACGCAACCCAGGCCTCTACTGCCCCGCCTACTTTCATACTATTTGTCAACGATGCTGATCTGGTGAGCAACACTTACGAAGCCTATCTGGAGAGGAAGTTACGTGAAGCCTTCGATTTTACGGGAACGCCAATCAGACTGATCTTAAGGTCAAAGCGGAGCTGAGGCTTATGTCCGTATTTTTAATGCTTCTGCTGGTCGCCTGCTCTTATATCATGGGCTCGATTCCGACCGGCTATTGGCTGAGCAAAGCCTTAAAAGGCATCGATATTCGCAACTACGGCAGTGGCTCCACAGGCGCCACCAACGTTTGGCGTTGTGTCGGTAAGTGGCCTGGCATCGGTGTATTCTTTATCGACCTTGCCAAAGGCTTGATTCCGGTGCGCGTCGCCATTGCCCTTATCCTGATTCCGGACTTCGCCGCCATGGATAGATATCATCTTTTACCAGTGTTGGCCGCATTGGCTGCTCTCATCGGCCATAGCAAATCGATATTCCTCAACTTTCAGGGGGGCAAAAGCGCAGCCACCGGCTTAGGAACCTTGTTAGCTTTGAAACCAATCGTCGGTGCAAGCACGTTTGCCACCTGGCTCATTCTGCTTTTCGTTTTCAGAATTGTCTCCTTAGCATCGATTATCGCTACCGGCTTTTGCGGAATCTATATGGCATTAGCTAAGATGCCAGCCTCTTACATCGTCTACTGTATTCTCGGGTTCGCCTACGTAACCTATCGCCACAAAGCCAATATTGAAAGAATGTTGAACGGCAGCGAACCACGTATTGGCAAGAAAGTCACCGATCTGACAAGATTGCCAGATGAGGCCCAGGATGGCTCTTCTTAATTAATTGAACCTCAGAACAAAGCATAGATCGAGTAATGAATCAGGGATGAAGAAGGAAATGAGCATTTCTACAAGAGGTCGATCCGCTAAGGATTGGTGCCTGGCACTAACGATCCTGTTCTTTAGTGCTGTTTGCTTAAAGCCAGCCCCTGCCGCTCCGCCTACGCCAAGCAATCCTATTTCTTCCGAAGAAGCCACCAACATCAGGATCTACAAAGCAGCCAACAAAGCGGTGGTCAACATTAGCATTTCCGGTGGCGAAGAAGCTTATTTCAGCGTCGTTCCGCGCGAGGGTTTCGGTTCGGGCACAATCATTAGCGGTGATGGTTATATTCTCACCAATTATCACGTGATTGAAAATGCTAATCAGATTAGAGTGACTCTCTTCGACGGCACGGTTTTACCCGCTGTTAAAGTCGGAGAAGATCCGGCCAACGATTTGGCCGTCGTTAAAATAAACGCTCCAGAAACAATAAAATTGACGACCATCCCATTCGGCGATTCTTCCAAGCTGGAGGTAGGTAGAAAAGTACTGGCCATCGGCAATCCCTTCGGGCTTGACCGCACTCTCAGTCAGGGCATCGTCTCAAGCTTAGGGCGGTCGATATTGAGCGAAAACGGTCGCTTAATTAAAGGCATTATCCAAACTGATGCGGCGATTAACCCGGGCAACTCAGGCGGCCCACTCTTGGACAGCTCAGGTAAATTGATTGGTATCAACACAGCAATCATGAGTCGCACCGGACAATCGGCCGGCATTGGACTGGCCATACCGATTAACATTGCTAAGCAAATTGTCCCAGAATTAATCGCCCACCATGGCGTCATTCGCCCAGACTTAGGAATTCTTGCCGTCCAGCTCGTTGACTCCGGTCTCAGAATCGTCAAAATTGATCCGGAAGGCCCAGCCGCCAAAGCTGGACTCTCAGGACCGAAGCTGATCGTCTATCAGGACGGTCCTTTTCGAGTATCAGGTTGGGACGTAACACTGGCCGACGTGATCATGGCAATTGACAACACGCCGGTTCATTCCACTGACGACCTTTTATCCTATATCGAACTTAAAAAGCCTGGCCAAGTAGTTACACTTACAGTCTTGCGGGGAAGCCGCGTAGTGAAAATCGCCGTAAAATTAGCAAGCAGTAATTCAGTTTGATTTCCAGTGCGGAGCAAAAAGTGTCAAGGATTCTCGTAATTGATGACGACCAGGCCATTGCCGAGTTGGTCAAGGTAAATCTGGAACTTCTCGGCCATCATGTCACTACTGCCCTTGATGGCATCAAAGGACTAGCTCTGGCTCAACAGAATCGGCCGGACCTGGTTGTCCTGGACGTCATGATGCCGGATCTGGATGGCTTTACAGTCTGCCAGCGGCTCAGGCAAAACCCGGCCACACACCCAATTCCTATCTTGATGCTGACGGCATTGGGCATGACCAAAGACAAAGTCACAGGTTTTGACTCAGGTGCCGACGATTACCTTGTCAAACCTTTTGAAATTCCCGAACTACAGGTGCGCGTGCGGGCGCTCCTCAGGCGTTCAGGCTCAGTACCACACTCATCCACCTTGCCCGAGATTCTCACTGCCGGCAAGATTACTTTGATCCCTGAAAACCTCCAGGCGAAAGTGGAAGAGCGCGTTGTCAAGCTAACGCCGACAGAGTTCGAAATCCTCCATTGCCTGATGCAACATCACGGTCAAACAGTTTCCACGGGCAAACTCCTTGAGGAAGTCTGGGGCTATTCTCCCGATGATGATGTCGATACGATAAGAGTGCACATTCGCCACCTCCGCACAAGACTAGAAACGCCGGACCGAAAATACATCAAAACCGTTTACGGTGGCGGCTATCAGCTGATCGCCGACGGTTTCGCTAAACATCAAGACGAGGGTTAAGCGCATTTACGCATCGCCTTTTGGCGGCGAATTTGTTTCCAAAGCGGTAAGCCGTTGCCCGTGATTGCCTAGCGTTTTTTCTATATACCGATAATAAGGCCACATACCATTAACCACTTCATCGGTTATTTCGTACTTCATCGTTGCTAGCCGATTGTCGATCTTGCTGAAGCGCTCATCGACTTGGTCGAAACGTTCGTCGATCTTGCTGAAGCGTTTGTCGACTTGGTCGAAACATTCGTCTACCTTGCTGAAACGTTCGTCGATCTTGCTGAAACGTTCGTCGATCTTGCTGAAACGTTCGTCGATCTTGCTGAAAC
>PSRH01000008.1 GCA_003175915.1 Candidatus Melainabacteria bacterium
ACTTCATCAACACAGGAGAGGAACACAAACTCGCCGCGAGCCGCTTCAACACCTTTGCGCAAGGCGTTGAGGATGCCGCGACCTAGATCATTATGAATCAAACGCACTTCAGGATATTTAGATTGCAGGGCAACTACAGCGGGAACGCTATTGTCATCTGGTCGATCATAGATAATCAGCACCTCATGTGGTGTCTCAACGGCAGCGTTTATGAGTTTCAGGGCTATAGGAATGTTGATTGCCTCGTCTCGCACAGGCATGAGGATAGAAAGCTCGATCGGATTTTTGCTTTCTGATTCAGGCATTGATCACCAATTTCACTAGCACCGGCCAATCGCTCTTCATTCCATCAGTCGCAAACACTTTACGGGCATAGTCGAACGCTTGGCTGCCGGATCACGAAGTTTCATCAGGGCCCAAAGAAACCATTTGATGTATGCGAAAAATTCTTTGTCGAGGTGGCTAGTCGAGTCGCCGCCATAGAGGCGATCTATAGCAACATTAGCAACCTCACCTACGTTAAGCCCGTTGAACTGGGCTTTCAGTGCCATCTCAAAAGCGATAACCCAGCCTTCGGACCTAGACTGAAGGGACAGTTGCTCGAAAATATCTTTGCGAAACAACTTCAAACCAGTAGTGCAGTCCGTGAAAACTGAACCAGCCAGGGTATGTAACAGGCGATTAGCCAATTTCGACAGACTCATCTCCAGGTAGGATCCACCCAGGCGCCGACCACCGGCTGCAAATCGGGTGCCGCTTACAAAGGCGCATCCTTCCCGGGCGAGCTTAAGCATTTGATTGATTGCAATAATTGGCCCGGCGCTATCGGCACATACGACCAGGATAAATTCCGCATTGGCTGCCTGAATTCCTTGCCTGAGCGCTCCAAGAGTTCCTTCCTGACCAGTTTTCTCCAACCATTGAACAAGTGGATATCTTTTAGAAATGCGTTCGCATGCCGCAGCGTCGATGTCTTGTCGGTTAGCAACGATGACGAGCTCGTACGCCGCTGCCACGTCTATTGTCAACAGTTTGAGCATGCCTTCCAAGCAGACGCCTTTGCCAATTACGGGCAAGACAATCGACAGCTCAACGGCAGGCTTTCGCTCTTGCAAAATCTGATCATCCGCTCCTATCAATTCTTCGTGCCGGCACAGGGTGACCTTCAATTGCTTTTATTTCTTCACACACACGCTTGATATCGTTATCGCTGTGGGTGAACGCTGATGGCAGCCAGAGCGCCTTCTTAGAAAGTTTGCTGCTATTGGGAAAATTTCCATCCGAGCTGAGATAGGGTTTCTGGGTGTGTAAAGGATGCCAAAACCGGCGGCAATGTATATCACTCTCCGTTAGCTTCGCATCCAGGCCGTCGCGGTCTTCGGCAATCACATCAACCCATTGCGGGATCTCACCATCCTCAGTGTTGAAACCAATGATCTTGATTTTCGTTAGACCACTAAGCTCACTTTTGTACACGGTGTAAATCTCTTGTATTCTCTTCAGTCGCCCATCGAGGAGTTGCAATTGCCCCAACCCAACAGCAGCCTGGAGATTGGTCAGTTTGAAATTAAAGCCCACAACCGGATGCAAATCATCACCACCAGTACCGCGCGATGCCCTTCCCTGGTCTTTAAGTTGTTTGAGCCTTGTGTGGAGATCGCTGTCATTGGTTACGACGAGGCCGCCCTGTCCGGTTGTGATGGTTTTATTGGCAGAGAAAGAAAAGCAACCGAGCCTGCCATGCGTACCTAACAATTTACCCTTGTGCGCCGACATGAGCGCTTCGGCAGCATCCTCAACAACGGCAATCTCTTTGCTCCGAGCAATTGCCATTATCGCTTGCATGTCTGCCCCACGCCCGCTCACATGTACCGGTATAACCGCTTTGGTTCGTGGTGTAATCGCTTGTTCGAATGCCCCTGGATCCATGTTCAAACTGTCTGGATCGATATCCACCAGGACAACTCTTGCGCCGCACATCGTAACGGCGTTGGCGGTGGCGATGAACGTCAGGTCAGGGACGATCACTTCGTCACCCTGGCGAATACCGAGAGCGTAAAGCGAAAGATAGAGCGCCGCCGTTCCACTAGTCACCGCTACAGCGTGTCTCACCCCGAGTCGTCGCGCCAATTCGGCCTCGAACTTCTCTGTAATCAGGCCTTCGTTTAAGTAATTGCTGGCAAGCACCTCTTCGATCAATTGGTGTTCCAATTCTCCGACTTGCGGTTGCCACCAGTTGATTGTTTTCTTCGCTGTGGTTTTTTTATCGTTCACGTTCATTCTTAGTCGGAAATTTGTACCAGATTGCCTATCGGGACAGCTTTATCGAAACGTACTTCTGTTCTGGGCCAGAAGCCAAACACATCGACGACGATCTTTTCTTTCGGGAATTGTAAGTCGGCGTAGACTGCGTGAGGGGCACCCAAGATGATTACCTCAGCTTCCAGCGCCTTTTCCAGTGGTACAAGGTCAGCATCCGGTACGTGCGGATCCGTACAATAAACCTCCTTGGCATAAACCTTTAGCAGGTTTTTCAGTTTATAGGCGAGGCTGTCCCGCTTGTCATCGCAGTTGCCTTTAAAGGCCATGCCCAGGATCGCCACTGTATGTCCGGCCAGGTTTGCCGGCTGTAATCGCTCGATGATGAAATTAGGCAAGGATTCATTTACCACGAGCGCCTGCGAGCCAAGCGAAAAGAGATTGTTGCTGAAAGCACATAGCTGCAGCGTATCTTTCAACAAACATGGTCCTGCCGAGAAACCGGCTTTGGGCCACGTTTTCATCCTTGGATATTCGTAGCGAAAGGCTTCAAAGATCCGATAGAAGTCTAGTCCATAACGTTGACACAAGATGTAGAACTGATTGGCATTGGCAAAATCAAGGTAACGCCAACTGTTGACCATGAGCTTGCCAAACTCAGCCTCGAGCGGGTGGACGTAAATGACAGTCTTGGTGATTCTCTTGAAGAATTCTCCCGCTCTCCGTTCCGCTTCTTTCTCAAATGCCCCGACGATTTGCGGCAATTCCGGTACCTCATATAGCGCCTTTCCTTGCAAAATCCGTTCAGGGCACACTGCCAGATGTATATTCCGCTTGCGCATTTTTATGCGATCGTAAATCAGTTTGGTAACACCTGGATAGAGCGTGCTCCGCATGATCAGCAATGCATCATCTTTCATGCGCTCGATTGTCTGATCGGCGTGCCTGTGAATTTCCTTCAACAGAGGATTGAGGTGACGATCGACAGGAGTACCGATCACGGAGATGACTACATCGGCACTCTCAAGACAACCCATATCACTGGTTGCCCGAAGGGTCCGAGAGGCCACTTTCCTGAGGATCGGTTCCATGCCTTCCTCCATGAAAGGCATTTCGCCAGCGTTCACCTGCGCGATTTTCTTATCGTCAATATCGAGCTGGGTCACTTCAAAGTTAGGCGAATCAGCCAAGATAATGCCGAGAGGCAATCCGACGTGCCCGCATCCACCAATAATTGTGACTTTTGTCTTATTTGACATGGTCCTTTCCTAGTTTAAGTCCCAGGGCAATATCTTATCCCTTCCCTTTGCATTATATTATTTAACTGCGTCGATTCCATAAACCATTAGTGGCAGCCTATCAACGGTGCCGCCTGATCGCTGAGCTTGGCAATAGATCGTCGGCCCGGAACTTATCCCGCCACGATTGGGTTGGCTAGAGGGCCGCATCGCTAGCTAAGACATCGCCGGCAATCTGATACCGCAATTGATACCATATTCCGGTTTGGCGCCAGCAATAAAATCCGGCAAGTCTAAGACCGATCGGACAGGCGGGCACTCTTCAATGCCTCCAGCTCGCTTTGCAAATCTGCCAGATCTTTTGCCGTATCGATCGTCCGCCAAAAGCCATCGAAGCTGAAGGACTTGAGCCTGTGCTCCTGGGCTAGCCTGGGGAAAAGCAGCTCTTCGTGATCACCTTTGTCAGGAAACTCCTTTAGCACCTCTTTGTCAATTAAATACACCCCGGCGTTGATCCAGTATGGTAAGGTCGGCTTTTCTCTAAAGCTGACCACGTTGTTGTCATTATCACTTTCGACGATGCCATAGGGGCTCTTCAAGGGTACTGTCACCATGGTAATGCTGCATTTAGCCCCAGTGTGAAAGGCAGCCAGTTCCTTGAGCGGCAGGTCAGTGATCATGTCACCATTAATCACTAAAATCGGTCCGCTTGCTTTAGTCAACGACTGGCTTGCCAATTTGATGCCACCACCACGACCCAGCGGTGTCTCCTCTATCGAGTAAGTTATCTTCAGATCGAAACGCCTGCCATCCTGAAAGTGCTCCTCAATTACCTCATGCCGATAGCCGCATGATATGACGATTTCCTTGATTCCAGATCGCCTCAGCCAAACGACACTGTGATGAAGCAACGGGTAATTGTAGACAACGATCATGGGTTTGGGACGATCGCTTGTTAACGGCCTGAGCCGTTCTCCGCGTCCGCCAGCCAGAACGATGGCAGTGGTTATGCCACTCATTTTGCCGTCCGGATAATAATCTCGTCCTGCCCGGCCAAGTTCAGTCTCTCTCTGGCTAAGCGTTCTATACCTTTAGAAGAGCGATAGTTGGTTAACCCGTCTTTCAGATCCTTGTTAACTTCTTGGGCCTGTTTCTGCCCGGCGTCCAGAGCCTGGATCTGCGAATGGAGGAACATCTGTCGCTCTATGCTGCTGTAGATTGACCGGCCGGCGTGATAAAGAGCCAGGCAGGTGATTGCCATTATGGAAAGCTCTCTCAATAGACGCCCTTTTGTCATTCAATCCTCCGCCGCTGGAGTCACACCAGGAAGCTTCACGCCGGAAGCTACTAGCTTCTGGGCGCTGCCAGAGTCGAGCGAACCCAAGTCTTTGACAATAGATTCTACCGAGACCTTGGCGTCAGCCAGCATGGCGTCGGCCAATTCGGGCTCGGCACTTTCGGAATAGAGCCTCAAGAGCGGTTCAGTACCACTCGGACGAATCAACAGCCAGCTATCGGCGGCGAGATAGACTTTGAGACCGTCCACTAAACTCACCTTTGTTACCGTTTGCCCAGCAAGCTTTTTCAATGGACTTTGCTTGAGTCGCTCCATAAGCGCGCTTTGGGTAAGAATGCTCAACTTCAAATCGGCGCGCCGGTAGGCCAATGCTCCTCCTGCTTCTTGAACGACATCCTGCCAGATCTTTGAAAGGGGCTTTTTCTCGTAGGCGAGCATTTCCAGCACGAGAAGGTTCGCCAAAATTCCATCCTTTTCGGGAATATGCCCCTGAATCGAGACCCCGCCCGATTCTTCTCCACCGATTAAGACGTTCTTGGCACGCATTATCTCACCGATATATTTGAAGCCAACTGGAGTTTCAAGCACCTCCAACTTATACTTGCCGGCCAGGCGATCGAGCATATGCGTGGTAGCGACAGTGCGCACTATCGCTCCCTGGCGGCTGTGGTTCTTTACCAGGTGTCTCATCAAAAGACACAAGAGTTGATTGGGAGAGAGGTAGTTGCCCAGTTCGTCTATGACCGCGAAGCGATCGGCATCCCCATCTGTAGCAAGACCAACATCCAGTTTGGCCGATTTAACCAGGGTGAAGAGATCCGCCAGGTACTGCGCCTTCGGTTCCGGCATGCCACCGCCAAAGTTTGCATCCCGCCAGTTGTGGATAACTTCGACCTTTACTCCCGCCTGACTAAGAACCAGATCGAGATAATCACGACTGGTGCTGTACAAAGCGTCAAAACCTGGCTTGATACCAGAAGCGGCGATACGCTTAAGATCAATTATCTTTCCTAATGCCTCTAGATATGGTGGCTTAGGATCAAACTCGGGAATTGTGGTTGATTCCTCGACGAGGTGGGAAGAGCTTCCGCCGAGATAGCCCGTGATAGTTTCGGTAATTTCGTTGGTGGCCGGTCCAGCGTAATCCGGAATGTACTTGACACCGAGATATTCAGGCGGGTTGTGACTGGCGGTAAATTGCAAGGCACCAGCCGTAGCCTCATGTTGAGCGGCGAAAGCGATACAAGGAGTGGGCACATCGCGCTGGGCGATTTTGGAAGCTACCCCCAAACCGCTAAGCACCTGTCCGGCCCGATAAGCAAATCGATTGGCTAGAAAGCGCGTATCGTAGCCCAAGAGCAGGGGTAGCCCGCGGTTGGCCGCTTTGGGATAGTTTTTCAGAACGTAGAGACCGACTGCATGCGCCACCCGCTCTACGTTGGCAAAAGTGAACTGATCGGCAATTACAGCTCTCCAACCGTCCGTACCAAAGGTAATTTGCTCGGTCATCTATTCCTCAGTAATAAACTTGTGAAAATAATCCCAGTCAGTCATTGCACACGCCTTCACGGAATCCCAGGCGGTTGTGCCATCTAGGCAAGCAATAAAATTCGGCTTGACCGTTCTGGTGCCCTGGTCAGCTGATTGCAACGGTTCCAGCGTCCTCAGTCTCTCCTCGGAGTCAAACTCCAGGAAAGAACCGTCCCTTCCGTAAAAGCGGAACAACAACTGCGCTTGCTCCAAGTCGTAGCGGTTTTCAGGTCGAGATTCAAAACAGGTGCTCATCCTGAAGCCGTCCAGAGCAAAGATCGCCTTCAAACAATACAACTGCCCGTCTCTGCCTTCCACCTCTTGCTTTTCGGTGTACAGTTCGTGAATTAGATCGATACGATAGACATGCCTTTCAGACTGATGAATCGTCAGACTTCCGGTTTCTGAGATTTCCATAGACTCCCCGACTAAAATTACGCTACCGGAGCTATCCTTGACGATTACTTGATCAGCCTCCCAAACACCCAGGGCCTGTACTTCCGCGCTGGAAGAGAAGCGCGTAAAAATTCTCAGACTACCATCCGGGGAATATCCGAAGCCAATCTTTTCTCCCTTCGAAGAACATACTTCGATTATCTGCTCAAGCGAATTTCGGCGTATGTAGGCTCCTCGTTCGAGGACTTGTAGTTGGCGTTCGCTGGACCAGGGTTCAAAGAGCAAATGCTGCGATGAAGTTCGCTTTACCGGTTGTCTTATAGAACTGGCGATGGCGACAACATTGGCTGCATTCCGCTCCTTGAGGGCAAGTGCTAAGTGCGCACTAAAAGCAGGATCAGAATAGCTCCCGCCGTTTGAGCCTGCTTCCTGGCAAATTTCATTGGCAAGCCAACCGAGAGAGGTGCTCTTGTCGGGATGCAAATTGCGCACTTGAGTCCCGATCAATACTGGTTGCGTATCAACCTTTGCGACTTGCGTATTACTAACGGCTAAGGCACCGGAACCGCCATTGTTAGTGAATAACGCAAAGGAGGCCCTGAAGCCATTCAGGCAGCGCTTTCGATGCCGCTGATAAGCGCTTAACTCCATATAGCTAAAGTCCCTTGCCGACCGAACCAATGCCCTGCCTTACGGCCAGTCAATTCTAGCACTTCGCCTTCAGGACTTCTTGTCCTCTCTGTAGCTTTTCACCTCTGTTTCAAGCCATCCACGAATCTGCAAAGATTCGGCCATGCGGATGTTTTGCGTGCGTTCATCATACATAGCCACAGCAAACTGGGCCATTGTGATCTTGCCTTGACTGAGAAGGTATTCAGCTAACTGTAAGGATTTCAGTTCAAGATCCGTAGCATATCCGGCGCTTAGCACAAGTTCATGCACGGGAATTTCCGGGGCGATGTGCATTTGGTTGACCAAGGCCTGGACTTCGGCTGGTCCAATCATTTGCGATTCACGCAACAGCTCCACAAGTGGTGGCAAGGTCGGCACTGCGATCTGTTGGGTCGTATGAAGCTTGGCCACCGGCTGGGCGCTAGGCATAGGCTCAGCAAACTCAATCGTCCCGTCTTTCGGTATGGCCCCCTGGTCAAGCAACCACTGTCTGACGATGATCAAATCATGACTCAGTCTAAGCCTGGGTTTTCTAAGGATATAGCCGGCATTTAAAACTCCAATGTACTCGTCTTTCCGATCTTGAACGTTACCGACCCGCAGGTGTTTCTTCATCGCTCGGATATAAGCGGCAATTACCGAAGTCTGGGGGGCATCGCATACAGTGCCTATAAAATCGTAGAGATTACCAAAGCCGACGTCGCCCGGCTTGTAAGGCGGCAATAGATCTGGAAACAGCTGATAGAGCTGGCGCGCCACAGTAATGACGCCCTCCACGTCGCTGATAGCCCAGCTCTGGCGCAGAGAGGCGCATAAAATCTGGCTCTCCAGTTCAATACGATTAGCGCCGCCTGACCCTACATCAGCCATGTTAAGCGCTCCATTGCCCCTTCTGTAGGAGCATGACAATGCCATGCCCACAGGCAGCTTCGTCGCATTCGCGACTGCGCATTATTAAACTGCTCCGGCGGCTCGAAATTGAGCCACCTTCGCAAAGCTGCGCCCCTACAGTACTTCGGCTTTACTCCGGCTTGCTTCATTCATCCATTATCTACAGGCAGATTACGAATTCTTCTCGGCTTCAAAGGTTAGCTCTGTATGCCCCACTCGAATCTTATCGCCAGCAGATAGTAATTGTCTTTTCAC
>PSRH01000163.1 GCA_003175915.1 Candidatus Melainabacteria bacterium
AAGCGGGGCGACGGCCATCAAGCTTGATATGCTTGATGCTGAGCCGTTTTACGACGGCGTTGCCAGGGTGATGCGTAAGGGAAGCAAAACCTATGTGTTCATTAATAAGGATGGCAAAACTGTTCTGTCGCCAAAGTTTGAGGACTTCGATTGTTTTTCGGATGGACTGTTGATGGTTGGCGATGGCAAATTATGGCGTTTCATCGACAAATCCGGTCACCCGGCCTTTGCCGGTTCGTTTCCCGACGCCCAACCATTTTCCGAGGGTCTTGCTGCTGTTAAGCGCGGTAAGTTATGGGGTTATGTTGATAAGACCGGTAAATGGGTGATCGAACCCCGTTTCAAATTGGCTTTGAAATTCTCCAACGGCTTGGCTGCTGTGGAACCCTGAGACCTGCTTAGAGGCCTGCCACGCCGAACCAGGTCATACGCCACTTTCCCTTCACCTTTTTGAAAGTCGCGTATTCATCGTATGGACTTAACAGGTTAGCGGATTTGACAAAACCAGTCTTTCCATCCCTGGTTTTGACCTCCACCCATTCTGCCTTGATAGGAGCAGGATCTCCGGGTTTCAAGACAGTAACTAGCTGGCAATCCAGAAGACGCAAGGCTTTAGAGGAGTCGCTTGGGGACTTGCGCAAGATTGAATTTTTATCCCAAATGGCCGCCTCAATCTTCTCACCGTCAGCCGGATCGAAAACAATTGCCGGTGCCTCGTATTCACCGCTCTCTTTATCAAAGTGAGCAGCGTGCTTGAGCGCTCTTTCCAGGCGCGACCAAAAGGAGCTGTCAGGCGAGAGATTGTGCCACTGTTCGTTCAAGGCGTGCCAACCCGTTGCAGCTCCCAACCCAGTTTTGATATCGTCGGCTGTTGCCTCCTGCAAGAATTTTTTGTCCCGCTGTTTGACCGCACTCAAGAGCTGGCTGCGGAATTTGACGAAGGAGGCATTCTTCGCCCCGTCGTCGACGATCGTTATTTTGCTACTGGATGTGATGCTAGAAGCAATCGCTGGCAGCCAAGCAAATAGCGGTAAGGAAAAAAGAAAAGCCCAAATAAGTGAATTGTATTTCATGGCATACCCGCAACCCGGCAGGGGCTATTCATAATAATTGATTGCCCGGCCTGACCAGCCGTCTGGCGTGCAAGAGTACGGACTTGCTCTTTCAGTTTGTCAACCAGGTGTCCCCTGACTGTAAACTATTGAGCGATCATTTGTAATGCCGGGAGCTGAGTGAATAGAAAAGACGAAATCAAGCGCTTCTGGTGGGTACCTTGCCTTTTGGCATTGCTGGCGGGCCTTCTCGGACAAACCAGCGCTTCCGCCCTAATTGCGGATTACACGCCTCTTAACCAATCGGACCTCCGCTCTAAATTCAAACTGAAGTTGGTAGCCAACGGCGAAGACTTGAAAAAGGGAAAGGAATTGTCGGTATCCGGTTGCCGCTTGAAGCTGAAAAGCGAAACGGACCTGGAGATTTCAGGAAAGGACGCTGAAGGAAAATCATTTGTCGTCGTTACCCCCTTTTCCGGACTGGGAACGACAATTTTCTCAGGCGACCTGGATAACAATGGCGTAATGGACATCGTTGTGATCGGGGTGACTGGCGGGTGTGGCTATGCTCCACCGAGAACTTTTGACTCGATTCTCTTCGACGAGAAACGACGGCCAGTGCTGTGGGGTGTGGAAAGCTACGCCTACGGCGATGAAAATCCGAGTTGCTGCGACCTTATTCGCTTGAAAGGCGATCCGCGAGCGGTAATGGTAGTAGAGAGTATCGTCTATCATTCCGTCGGGGAAAAAGACTACTCCTACTGGCGCACCCTCTTGTTCCGGGCTGAGAACGGCGGTTGGCGCTTATTGCCTAGCTATCGCGGGCAGGCGATGCCGCTTATGGTCCGCTTCAGGTTTAAAAGCAATCACCAATTGGCTAAAGTGATTCCATCCGATATTCGTTCTTTTCAAGACGCCTCCACGTTTGCTCCCTCAGGAAGGGGCATGAAAGAAGTAACGATCGAGCATTTGAAGACAGATAGTGAGGGCAATATTGAAAGCTTGGATTTTGGCGGCGGTCCAGTACCGAACAACTCAGCCAATGACTGGTATTACGGTTCGACGGTCTATTGCGAGGGGGACCCTCTGCAAGTGGTGTCGTATAACACGGGCTTAGCCGGTGAGTTTCTCAAAGATGCTGCCAATCGCAAGACTCGCATCAAGATTCCGGCCAATATGCGACCTGGTTGTCTGCCCCCGGCCATATGGCTTTCTCGGTGAGTCCGTACGGTGATTTTGATTAACAAGATCTAGCAATTATGGCCGTTTGGAGTTCCTGCTCAGAGTGAGTGAGAATCAGCCTCGATCAGCTATAATCATGAAATTGTTTTGCTTGTTGTTGCAGCCGGACTCCTAGCCGTTGCGGAAAACAGGGGTGCTGGCTCGATGCGGTCTCTAAGTACCGCTAAAACGAGCATTACGACCTAGCAGAATCTTGGAATTCTGACAATGAGAGCACAAATCATGGAACGGGAACAGAATCAAGTTTCCTCAGAGGCTTGGCAGCTTGCAGAAAGCAGCTTTGAGATTGACCAGAATGCGGTTCGAGAAACCTTATTTGCTCTTGGAAATGGCTATATTGGTCTTCGAGGTACTCACGAAGAACGGTTTGACGGGTTCGAAGCGAGCTCGATCGAGGGAACCTTTATAAATGGTTTTTATGAATCTTCACCGCTCCGCTATCCGGAAACGGCATATGGTTTGGCCAAAGAGCATCAGTTTATGCTCAATGTGCCCAATGCAAAATGCATAAACTTTTCCATTGAAGGCGAAGAATTTGACTTGTTTACTGGCGAGATCGTCAGCTATGAGCGGTCACTCGACTTCAGGACCGGGGTACTTATCCGCAAGCTCGAGTGGAAATCACCGGCGGGCCGGCGGCTCTCGGTTACCAGCCGGCGGTTGGTGCCTTTTCGGCGGAAAAATATCTTCGCCATTGAGTACGAAGTAAAGCTGCTCAATTGTTCCGGAACCATTACCCTCGCCTCTGTTCTGGACGACGGGGCCAAGGAAGTAGAAGAGGAAGGTAAACCTCGTTATGGCGCCGCGGTTGCCTCGGTCGGTGGCGTCACGTTCGACCTGTTAGGTATCGAACAAATGGAAAACTTCTCGGCGTTGATTCACCGAACAAGAAATAGCCGTCTGGTGCTCGTCAGCGCCATCGAAAACGATTTAGTCAGCCCCAGTGGGAATTCGGTAAAGAAGGAAACAATATCAACCGATCAAAGGTACGGACAAATTTATCGAGCCAGGCTGGAAGAAAATGGTTCGATTTGCCTGACGAAATTTGGCGCTTACTTTACCTCGCGCGACTATCCCGAATCTGAGTTGATTGGCCTTGCCAAGAAAGCTCTAAAAGAGGCACGACAAGTAGGGTTTGACGCTCTCTGCGCGGAACAGAAGGAGTTTCTGTCCGAATTCTGGCATTATGCGGACAACGAAATCCGGGGCGATGATGCCCTGAACCAGGGCGTGCATTTTAACCAGTTCCATCTATTGCAGTCCGTTGGTCGGGATGGGCACACCAGCATAGCTGCAAAAGGTTTGACCGGCGAGGGCTATGGAGGACACTACTTCTGGGATGCAGAGACATACGCTCTGCCTTTCTATTTGTATACCCGGCCGGAAATAGCTCGAAGGATGCTGGAGTATCGCTACAGCATCTTAGATAAGGCGAGAACAAGAGCCAGGGAAATGTCGCATTCCAAGGGTGCGCTTTATGCCTGGCGAACCATTGCCGGCGAGGAGTGTTCGGCTTACTTTCCTGGCGGCACGGCGCAGTATCACATCAACGCCGACATCGCCTACGCCGTCAAGCAATATCATGAGGCGACACTGGACGAAGAATTCATGACTAAGTATGGTGCTGAAATCGTCCTGGAGACGGCCCGCATCTGGATAGGAATCGGTAGCTACATTCCCAAGAAAAACAACCAGTTTTGCATCAACGAAGTCACCGGACCGGACGAATACACGGCAATGGTGAACAACAACTTCTACACCAACGCTATGGCCCAGATGCATCTTAAGTTCGCAGCAGACATTGCGGCCAAAATGAAGAAATCGCAGCCGACTGAGTTCGAGCGATTAAAAACAGCGATTGGTTTGACGGATGACGAACCGAAAGAATGGGTAAAGGCCGCACTAGCTATGTACTTGCCTTATGATCAAGAGTTGGGCATCCATCCCCAGGACGACACTTTCCTCTATAAGAAGGTCTGGAATCTGGCGGAAAACCCGCGGAAATCACACGACCTGCCGCTTCACTATCACTATCTAGTAATTTATCGACATCAAGTCTGCAAGCAGGCTGATGTCGTTCTTGCTGATTTCCTGCTCGGCGATCATTTTTCCGCAGAGGATAAAAAGCGTGACTACGATTATTATGAGGCGATCACAACCCACGATTCCTCGCTGTCGCATTGCACATTTAGCGTAATGGCCTCTGAGATTGGCTATTACGACAAGGCCTATCAGTACTTCATGAAAACTGCCCGGGGTGATCTGGACAATCTCCACAAGAATACTTCGTATGGAGTACACGTTGCTTCCATGGCCGGCACCTGGATGGCTGTCGTTTGTGGTTTTGGTGGCATGCGTGCCTATCAGGGCAAACTCCAGTTTGCTCCGTACTTACCCGAGAAGTGGGAACAGTACGCTTTCAGAATTTATTTTCAGTCTAAGCTCGTATTGATAGAGGTCGACAAAAATGAAGTGAGGTATCGCCTGTTAGAAGGTGATGCTTTGCAGTTCTCTCACTACGGTACGCCGATACAATTGACCAAGGCTGCCCCAGTGCACGTGGCTAAAGCAGTCGCGAACAAGAAAGCCGTGGCAAGATAGGCAGAGCTAAATAGAATTGATGCGTAAGGCAGTAATCTTTGATCTTGATGGTGTCATCACTGATACCGCTCGCTATCATTTCCTGGCCTGGAAGCACATGGCCAATCAAATTGGCATTGATATCGATGAGAAGTTCAATGAGACGCTTAAGGGCGTCGACCGTATGGGTTCACTGGAACGCATTCTGGCCTTGAGCAAAAAGCATTACTCTGACAACGAAAAACATGCTCTGGCCGATCAGAAGAACGAATACTACAAAGAACTGATCAAAGGAATGACCGCAAAGGATCTATTGCCCGGAGCCGCTTCGGCATTGAAGTCCTTGAAAGAAATGGGGGTCAAGACTGGTCTTGCCTCGGTTAGCAAGAATGCGGGAACTATTCTTGACAGGCTGGGGATTTCTCATTGTTTCGACTATGTGGTTGACGCGAATCTGATTTCCAAGGGTAAGCCAGATCCAGAGATATTCCTAACTGCAGCGAAAGAACTCGATACCGATCCAAAAGATTGCGTTGGTGTTGAAGATGCCGTTGTCGGAATTCAGGCAATAAAGTCGGCTGGAATGTATGCTATTGGGGTTGGCGATAAGAGCGTGCTCAACCAGGCCGATCGGGTCATTCCCGACCTGAATTCGATGCCTCTTGGTGAGGCTTTCAAAGCCATTCCCTGATTCCCCGGTCGCTCTTGGCTAATGGACATAAGTCTTCCGCTCTGAATTGACTGGAGGAAGAGCAGCATGGTTCAAGAAAAGAGAGAAGCTCATAGCACCTGCGCATTTTCGCCTGAACGCCAGGCAAAGGCGATGTGCGAATTGAAGGATCGTACATCGGCAGGGCTCTTCGAGCCGATAAGCTTTCGCGGAGTCACGATCAAAAACCGAATCGGCGTGTCTCCAATGTGTCAATACAATTCAGTGGATGGCATGGCCAATGACTGGCATTTGGTTCACTTGGGCAGCCGTGCGGTAGGTGGTGCCGGGTTAGTAATGACCGAAGCAACCGCTATTAGTCCGGAAGGGCGAATTACTCCTGAAGATTTAGGATTATGGAAAGACGAACAAATAGAACCGCTCGTGAAAATAGTACGCTTCATCAAGTCCTACGGCGCTGTTCCGGGAATACAATTGGCGCATGCCGGCCGCAAGGCTTCCACAGCCAACCCTTGGAAAAGCAAAGGCGGACGTCATGTGAAGGTCGACCTGTCTGATCAAGAAGGGGGATGGCAACCGGTTGCCCCGAGCCCTCTCAAGTTTCAGGAGACCTCACGCACGCCGCACGAATTGACGATCGACGAGATAAAGCAAATTCAAGCGAAATTCGCAGATGGAGCACGCCGGGCTGTAGAGGCAGGATTCTCTCTCATCGAACTGCACGCAGCCCATGGATACCTTTTGCATAATTTTTATTCTCCTTTGACAAACCAACGTACGGATAATTATGGTGGCAGTTTTGAAAACAGAATTAGAATTGTCCTGGAAACACTGGAGGGAATGCGCAAGGTCATTCCAGATCAATTGCCATTGGCCATTCGCCTTTCTTGCAGCGATTGGGTTGAAGGCGGATGGACTGTGGATGACTCGGTTAGATTGGCAAAAATTCTCAAGCAAATGGACATTGCCTTTATCGATTGTAGTTCCGGATACGGTGTCAGTCATGCACGCTATCCGCATGGTCCTGGATGGCAAGTGCCGCTTTCCGATGCGATCAGAAATGGAGCTCAGGTGAGGACGGCTGCTGTTGGTGAAATCACCACTCCTGATCAGGCCGCTGAAATTATTGCCTCCGGTAAAGCCGACCTTGTGTTTCTGGCGCGGGAGTTTATGCGTGAGCCTTATTGGCCATATAAGGCCGCTAAGGAGCTGCAGTTGAAAGACGCGCAAACACTTCCACCAAATTACACTTATGCTATTTGAGACTTTAATGACATACGGTTACTTTTGTGCGAATCTGAAACAAGTGCTAAGAGTTCGGAGTGAATTGAGGACAGTGTCATGAAAACAGCTGAACAGTTGAAAGTACGTACGGCATCGGTGGCAGAGGTTACGAAACCAGGTGCCAAGCTGGAAGTGACGAAGCGCGAGATTGGACTGCCGTCGTCTCGGCATGTAATCTTAAAAATTCAAGCTTGTGGCATTTGCCATAGCGATAGTTTCCCGATCGAGGGCCATTTCCCGGGAGTAAAGTATCCAGTTGTTCCGGGACACGAAATTGTTGGTACCGTTGAAGAGGTAGGCCCGGACTGTAAACGTTTGAAAAAGGGCGATCGCGTTGGCGTTGGCTGGCATGGTGGACACTGCGCGATTTGTCCAAGTTGCCGAAGCGGAGATTTTATCACTTGCTCTAGCCTAGAGACTCCCGGGATCAATATTGATGGCGGTTATGCCGAATACGCATCGTTCCCTGAGGAAGTTTGCGCGATGGTGCCCAAGCAGATCGAATCAGCCGAGGCCGCACCGCTCTTGTGCGCAGGCATAACCACGTTCAATGCTTTGCGCCATTCTGGTGCCAGGCCCGGCGATCTGGTTGCCATTCTCGGATTAGGTGGACTGGGACACCTGGGCGTTCAGTTTGCCAGCAAGATGGGTTTCAACACAGTGGCCATTGCCCGTGGTGACGATAAGGCACCATTTGCCAAACAGCTCGGTGCCAAGCTATATATCAATTCTGAGCGCCAGAATGTCGCTGAGGAATTGAAGAAACTTGGTGGTGTGAAAGTCGCTCTGGCTACTGTGACAAACGCGAAAGCGATGACACCGCTTATTGATGGTTTGGCAATTGATGGGCGGTTGGTTGTTGTTGGTGCTGATGTCGAGCCTATGCAAATAAGCCCAGTGCAACTCCTGATGGGGCGCCGGTCGGTGAGCGGATGGCCAAGTGGTACGGCCAAGGATTCGGAAGAATGTCTGGAGTTTGCCGCTCTTACGGGCGTGCGACCGCTGATCGAGCGCTTTCCGTTCAAGAATGTCAATGAGGCCTATGAACGAATGATGAGCGGCAAGGCTCGCTTTCGCGCGGTGATCGAGTTTTAGTTTCGGGGTGGAAGCTCCCCAGTCATCTTGCTCGCTTGATTGTTTCGAAGGCGATCAGGGCTCTCAGCCTGGCCTCGCTATGGTCAACCAGAGGCAGGGGATAGCTACCACCTAACTTGATTCCTGCTCTGGCAAGCTCTACCTGTGGTGCCATCCAGGGACAGTGCATCCATTTTGCCGGTAAACCAGCAAGTTCGGGAACCCAGCGTCTTACATAGTCACCGCTGGGGTCGAATTTTTTCCCTTGCAGGACTGGATTGAAAATGCGGAAATAAGGCGCAGCATCGGCGCCGCATCCGGCCGACCACTGCCAGCCGAGTGTGTTATTGGCCAGATCAGCATCGACCAGGGTATCCCAAAACCACTTGGCGCCATCTTGCCAGGAGACTAGCAAGTCTTTAACTAGAAAAGAAGCAACGATCATCCTGACGCGATTGTGCATCCAACCTGTATTCCATAGTTGGCGAATACCTGCGTCCACAATTGGATAACCGGTATTACCGGCTTGCCACGCCTTTAGGAATGAAGCTTTGCTCGACCACGGAAATCTATCGAACTCGGCACGCATCGGTACATCGGTGGTTTTCGGAAAGTGATACAAGAGGTGGTAAGCAAATTCGCGCCAGACTAATTCTTTCAGGTAAGATTTGCAACTGGCATCCAGACCGGGTTTGTTTTGGGCGTGCTGTTTGACCGAATGCCAAACTGTTAATGGGCTGATTTCGCCAAAATGTAAGTAGGGAGATAGACGTGATACCCCATCGAGATCGGGACGATCGCGACTATCCTGATAGTCGGACAAACACGATTTGAGAAAACTCTTTAGGCGTCGAGTCGCAGCGTTCTCTCCCGGCTGCCACGATGCTCTCAATCCCGCCGCCCAATCGAATGTCGGCAGTAATTCGAGAGCATTCAGGTTGATCGAGCTAAGATGGGGTGGATGAGCTGGAGGCAGATGGGGTGTCGCGATCGGATGATTGACCTCTGGAATGCTGAGAAGTTTACGCCAAAATGGCGTAAATACTTTGTAAGGGGAGCCGTCGCTGGATGTGATTTGAGTTGGTGGAAAGAGCAAACTGGAATCGAACCCAAAAATGGTAATTCCAGTTTTACTCAAGGCAGAGGCGACATTGTTCTCTTGTTCGCGCGCCCAAGGTTCGTAGCGATGGTTAAAGAAGATGGTAGTTGCTGATGTCTCCTGTATAATCCTCATCAGTTCAATGCCAGCTCGTCCCTTTCTCAGTACTAGACGGTGGCCAGTGTCTTTTAGCGATTGCTCGAGTGCAACCAAACTATGGTGAAGCCACCAGCGGCTTGCTGCTCCAGCAAACCACTGTCCCTCATCTTCTGGTGAATGGACGTACACCGGCAGTATTTCAAATCCACCCTTTACCGCTCTGGATAGTGCAGGGTTATCCGCCAAGCGGAGATCATTTCGGAACCAAACGATAGCCAGTGGCTTTCTCATTTCCGATTGGGCCTGGTACAACTCTTTACTTACTAATTAACAAGAAGATACCAATATCCAAACTGACAAACAATATCCTCTTTCTTTATTGACAGATAGTCATGTAGCGACTGTAGAGGAAAGACAGCAGTATTATGGTAGTTGGCGCTAAGGGATAATGGCATGGAATTTAGAAGAGCGACTGCGAATGACTACGCAGCCGTATACGATCTTCAAAACCGTAATTTAAGAACCCGGTTGACGGCTAGCGAGCGATCGGATGGTTTTCTTTCTGCTGCTTTTAGGATTGAAGACTATGAGGCATTAAATGAAGATCTTTGCGTACTTGTTTGCGTCGAAGAGAAACGAGTATTAGGCTTTCTCGTAGCGAGCACGATCAAGTTCAATCAGAAATTTGCCTTGAGCACAGCAATGGTTGCCCGCTATCCACAGGCAATTTATGACGGAAGAGCGCTTGACTCGTACCAATCATGCGTAGCGGGTCCGGTGTGTGTCGAACGGGAGCAACGCGGCAGAGGAATATTCCCAGGAATGTATCATCGTTTGTTCGAGCTATTGCCACCTGAATACGATCTCGCGGTGGTGCTCATCGCGAAGGATAACCCAAGATCCTTCAATGCCCATACGAAGATTGGCTTTCAGCAAGTAGAGCAATTTCAATTCAACGCCAGAACCTTCGATATTCTGGCAATTAAGGTATGAAACGCATTTCTCCTTGACATGGCGACGGTGTGGCCCATTTGCTAGACTGGCAAAACCAGGTTATTGAAGCGTGTTTTGGGTATGGATGAAGATTTAGACGACGGCCTTCGCGTCGAAGTACTGGCAAGTGCCCTGAAAATGGGAAAGGCCGAGGCGAAGGAGTTACTGGAAACTCTGGCGACTCGCCTGCAAGCGATCATGCCTGAGGTTACTACCGTACAAAGAGCAGGCTGGTTCATGTCTTCCGAAAGACCAGTGCGAGAATTGATCGTGCGCTTCGACGATTGCCACTTACAATTGGTTAAGGAAAAGACAGGCACGCTCACGGCCGTAGTGATGAAGGTCGTGCGTGGCGTGGTCCTGAAGAGCACTCCCACTAGCGTGGATGATTGGATTAAAACTCTTGCAACTGAATTGTCCAAGGCGGCTCAAAAGGATGCTAAAACGCGTGAGATACTAAACAAGTTTGTAGTTGGCTAGGAGACTGCCATGCCCTGGTGGCGATTTTGGCGTCCTGACAGTGAAGAAGAGATTCAAGCGCGCCAGATGCAAAAGGCCGCGATAGAGGCGCTTGAAAGTGGCGATATTCCGCCAACCGCTAAAAAGCGGATTGATCTGCAACTGAATGCCGACAAGCGTTTCTTTACAAGCGATCTATCAGTGCGGGAATTTCTGCTGACGAGAGAGTCTGGTATTGAGGCGATCTCCCAGGTAATGGGCACTTCCTTCTATAACGTTAGTTATTGGGGCTCTTACATGGGTCCTTACAGAATGACCGGTGAACTTGTCAAAGTTACCGAAGCCCAAAAAGAAGCCCGTCGCCTAGCCATCCAAAGAATGAAGAGAGAAGCTCAACTGTTAGGCGCTTCCGGAG
>PSRH01000193.1 GCA_003175915.1 Candidatus Melainabacteria bacterium
CCCTACTATTTTGGGGGAGCTTGGTTGTAATAGATGCGCACGGCCGTCGCATAGCCGGGCTGTTCAACTGCGTGGTTAACTGCAATTGTGCACAGGTTATCGTCTTTGTTCTGGGCTGTCAGCACTTGATCACCTGCGCACATGATTTTCCATTGCCACATGTTAAAGGCATCGTAATACCAGTTCCGCACTTGCTCCGGTTGTTCTTTCGTGAGTAGGCTTATTTGATAAACCACATAGCCTTTCTCAGTAGGCTGCACGTAGCCATTCACGAACTTAGAAACGCCGGTGTAGTTGGGCAGACCCGGTAATACTGGTGGTTCCTTCATCAGCGAAATGTTGGCGTTATTTTTTTGGTGTTCTTTAGCAAGTTGCATAAGTTCTGCTCCAGTTTTCCTGCGGCTGCATTCAGGTATCTGCTGGGCATGCGCGCACGGCATCGCTAGAAAAATAATCGCAATAAACAACAACCCTACCTTCGTTTGCATCGAATTGCTCCTCGCTCTTGATTGTGCAGCTTGTGCTAGTTAATTCCTGAGAACGTGCCGTTGGCAGAGATGTGCTCGAAGAACGACAGGCAACCGAGGAAATTGTTTCTGCCGGAACTCGGCGTAAACACAGCGTAGTCATAGGTGGTTGTCTTTCCTTTGAAGGCCATAAATGGACCTCCATGAAGATTGGCGTCGCCGTGCTCATTCACTCCTCCCCCGGCGATCGGTCCGTCCAGCGCGTCCACTATGTTAGCGAGCGGATCGAAGGCAGCGTTCTGGCATTGCGGGATGTACACACCATCCGGCTTGGTGACGCCAGGAGAACTGAACTCCGGCAAGCCCTTCAGGAAAGAGGGCGGACTTGCGCTAATAGCGAGGCTAGTGCCGTTCGGTGGCAGATAGATGTACTGGTACGCGCCTAGATTGATCGGGATCTTATAGAGTAGACCGCTAACCATACTGGCGGTAGCCGAGGGCAATATCTCCCTACAGCGCTGCAATAGTCTTCCCTGCATAGTGGTCGGATCGTCCCACAATGGGCTCGTCGGCGCGGGATCGACGCAAGCGGCTCCGTTGCTTGCCAGCTGTTGCAATAACGTACCCGGTGTGACCACTTGTCCAATAGCTATGCTAAGTTGGTTGGTTGGCACAGCGTAAGCAACGCCGGTTCTGGCTATCCATTTCGAACCGGAGTCATTTTTAAATTCACGACCATCCGTATTGTACGTATAGGCCGCGTAAGCTTTAGGGTTATTGAAGTAGTTGTTAACTTCGTCGTTTTCCCACTGTTCAATAACCTCTGCTTTGAATGCCTCTATATTTGTCAGCTTTGTGCCTGGCGGCAAAGGCGTCGGCAAACCTGTCGCTGTATCACCGTAATTGGAGGCGAAGGTTGTAAGGTTCTCAATGCATTGCGGCGAAGCTCCAGGATTACCAACCGTGATGTTGTAGTCACTACATAGCCCGTAAATGAAGGTAATTCCCTCCATATCGGCCACTGTCGCCAATTGGTTCCGACCAGGACCTTTGCGTATATTAGAGTTCGGGATGCCGCCAGGAAAGGGGCCTCCCCCAGTATTGTAAGCAATCCAGGCGTTAAATACAGCAAGCGCACCGCTGTTATTGGTGCCGTACACGAGGTTGTTGGTCAACCAGATTCCGCCTTCACCTCCAGCCCCAGGCCAGAGCTCATTGTTGAATATACTTTGCTCCCCGGAAACAGAGGCGTCAGTAATTGGAAGAATAAACGGGGTTGTGCTGCCTTTAGCGAATATCGGATTGGCTATAAGCGCATCCGGACCATTGGCAATTCTGATGTAACCATGCGGCAAGCTCACGGGATATTCGTTGTAGACGGAGCCGACTACGGCGCTTGCTAAATTAGTCAGCAAACCATTGAAATGGACAGCTTCCTTCTTCTCTATGGTGCTCGCACTTGCTTCGATCGAATTGACCGGTGCGTAACCAATTTGCGCCGCCGCATTGTTAAAACGCGACTGTTCCACCAGGTGTGGCGTAGAAGCTGGATTTACTGTGCAGAGATAAATCTTGTTAAGCCCGCCGCCTAGATCAATGGCTTCGTAGCCCTTTAACAGTCGCCGGTTCCCCTGAAAGACGGGCTGGCTTTCGTAGGGTAGAGCGCGTGAGTCCGGCAGAGCCACCGAAGTAATCGAACCGGTAGCGTCTTCCGCGGCGGGAATAGCAGTCGGTTGAGTATAGAAGAGGTCATTGTTAAATATCACCGGAGTAAAATAAACGTTGGCTTTGCCACTATTTCCGCTCGCCGCAGTCATCGACTTGAACTGCAAATCACTAGCAAGGCTGGTTGACGTACCAGTTCCTAGCATAGTGACGTTGTTGTCTTTTGCTAAAGTATTGAAGGCATTGGCGGTGGATTGTCCGACCTTACCTGAATTGAGAATTGCGGTATTCAGTGTATTGCCAAACGTAGACAAATTGGCAATTACCGCATTAGCGTTGTCCACCGCGTTGGGACTGCCGGCTTGCGCCTCTTCCAAAGCATTGAGAGCAATGAGCATTGCCGCACCAGCGGCACGGTTATAAGCAAAAACATTATAACTGCCCGACACCGCATCTGGTGCCCCGGGAGCGAGCTTAGGATTGGGCAGGGCCGGAGCGCCGTTGGCCGGAATATTTGTCCCCAAGCCTTCAAACTCTGGGAAAGCCTTCATGGTGTTAGCCGGAAGAGCAACCCCTAACACGGCACGCGCTGCTCCAAGGGCGCCGGCGTCTGTGGCATTGGCGCATTGCTTAGCACCGCCGATAGTTCTAGCTAGGAAGTAAAAACAAGTACCGATCAAAACCAAGAGAGAGAGAAGACCCGCAACTAGTCCCAGGGCAGCTCCCTTTTTTTGACAACGCAAAATCATCTGGCATGTCCTCCGTAATAAGACATAGAGGGACCCGCAACACCATGCCAATGGACCAAAACTTGGTACAACAACAAAACCGTGTTGGCTTAGCTATTTATGTTTAGTAATTGGATGCTACTACCGATATCAGACATGATATCGATTTCATTATTCTTGCCTGACCCACAACATTTGTCAAGGCACGGTACACGACATGATCGCGGCATATTTTTCGATCTACTACTTTTAGATCATCGAAAAGTGGCTCACCAAGCTCAATTTCAAAGTTCATGATGGCAGTGAATCAGGCATCAAATGTGGTGCCAACACCCCCCAATATCACAAGTGGTGCCCTTCGGTCTACACGTTGACTTCACGCTAACTACACGCTCGCTTCATGCTGAGTTCACAGTCAATTCACAAAGTGCGATGAAGATTTCGATGGCTTCGTAGGGGCGACCCGTTCCGACTCGAGACTGATTCGGCTGGAGCTCGTTGACATTTGGGCCATGGGCGGCTAAAGCCGCCCCTACAAGGCCCGACGACGACTCAATTCTTCCCAAATCAATTACACCGCGGGAGACAAGTTCATTGCAAATCGATATTCCATCAAAATGGGGACTTTAGATCGCCTCCGTCTATAAATGGCTTTCAAAATGCGGGGCCTAATCTCATCGTCAACCAACAGTATTAGATCTCTTTGTTCTGCGTCGAACAGCAAAGCACATTCCACCGAACGATTCGCCCGATAGGCTTCACCTGGGCGGGCGGCTAAAGCCGCCCCTACAGATTTCAATCTAGCATGCTAGCATCTACTCGGCTGTTAATTTCATTACTTCCCGCTTCGTGCCCTCGATACACCCTGGTCCGCAGCCTTGCTAAACCATTTCTTTGCTTCGTCTAAATCGAGTGGCACGCCTCGTCCTGTTTGATAGGCGCAGGCAAGTTCATACTGTGCCCTTGGTAGCCCACCCTCGGCCGCCTGGCGAAAATATCCGACAGCGCGAACTACATCCTGTTCAACCCCATCTCCCACTGAATAGATCAGACCAAGATTAAACAAGGCATCCACATCACCTTGTTCGGCGGCCTTCTCAAACCAGTGCCTGGCTTGACCAACATCCTTCGCGGTACCGGCGCCACGTAGATACATATCGGCGAGATTGTATTGAGCCGCCGACAAGCCAGCCTCAGCCGCAAATTGATAGAGTTGGAAAGCCAGCTCTTCGTTAGCTTGACTGCCGTCTTCTTTCAATAATTCTTTGGCCAACTCGCACTGTGACGTGGGATCGAGCGAAGCCAAGTCGATCCCATTTAACTGGTGGCGGCGTGGTTGATCAGCACTCATTAAGAATTAGCGAATGAAACGCCCACTTAGATAATAGTTCGTATAATCTCGAATTATTCTATTTGGAGACAGAATATGCGTCATGCTATCAGACTTCTTTCCTCCAATCATAAAAGCAGCGAGCACATTGAAGACGGCCAGACGTTAGTCGTCCCATCCGATCAAGAAATCCTCGATGCCTATTCGCATGCTGTCGTAAGCACGGCCGAGAAACTCAGTCCGTCAGTTGTAAACATCGAAGTCTCTCACCCTGAAAAGCGACGCTATAACGGGGACGCCGCAAAGGGTGCGGGTTCCGGTTTTATTTTCACACCCGATGGCTTCATTCTCACCAACAGCCATGTCGTTCATAAGGCAAGCGAAATCGAGGTTTCGCTTTCAGACGGCAGACACTTTCAAGCCAGAATCGTCGGTGACGATCCGGACACGGATCTGGCCATCATCCAGATCTACGCATCACATCTGATACCGGCTAAATTGGGCGATTCCCAAACGCTCAGGCCGGGCCAGTTGGTCATTGCTATTGGTAATCCATATGGATTTCAGTGCACGGTCACCTCAGGAGTGGTCAGTGCTTTGGGCCGATCGATGCGTTCCAATTCCGGACGCCTGATCGACAACGTCATTCAAACCGACGCAGCGCTCAATCCCGGCAACTCAGGCGGACCTCTGGCTAATTCAAGAGGCGAGGTAATTGGAGTCAACACTGCAATCATCGCTCCGGCTCAGGGAATTTGTTTTGCCACGCCAATCAATACAGCCAAACTTGTCGCTGCAATGCTCATCAAGGACGGCGTAGTGAAAAGAGGCCGACTGGGCATCGGGGTGCAAAATATCGAATTGCCGCGTCGAGTAGTCCGCTTTCATGACCTGGCAACTGAATCAGGCATTTTAATCATTTCCGTCGAACCCAATGGTCCCGCTCAAAAGGCTGGACTGGAGGAAAGAGACGTCATCGTCAGCTTCAACAATAAGCCTATTTCCGGAGTAGATGACCTGCATCGACTGCTCACGCAAGATTCGATCAGCAAGGAAATTCCGGTCACGATTGTGAGAAAGGCGGAAAAGCTAACTATGTCAGTAAAGCCAGCCAATCAGTAATGAATTGCCGGCTGCCATAACTGCGATATTCGATCGTTGATTGAGCGGTTCGCTCAGAGCAATAGAGATATCCAAAGGCCATCCTCTCTCTTTGCGAAAGCGTGAAGATTTGCCTGTCTAGCCAGCAATTTATCTTTCCACTCTTTATAATCTTAGTTATTCAGGCTTGGATCTCGCGCCTGAAGATCGTACTCTTATTGGGGAGCGAGTTTTTGGCTGCAAATGGTAACTTTATGGTGACAGTTGCCCTATGTGTGGATTAGTCGCAATTTCGGGCACCTCGAGCTCAGCCTATGAAGCCTTCTTCGGGCTGATGAACTTGCAACACCGCGGCCAAGATGGGGCCGGCATTCTTAGCATAAGCCCAAAGAACGGCAATGGCTTTCACCTGCAAAGGGGCAGTGGGCTGATTGAAAATGTTTTTTCAGAAAGAACGTTCAAGAGTCTTGTTGGCAACGCGGCGCTAGCTCACACTCGCTACTCAACGGTTGGCCATAATGACCCGAATTTGCTTCAGCCCTTTCTTGATTTTCAGGTGGGCATCGGCTTAGCACACAATGGCAACATTGTTAACTTCTACTCGCTGAGAGAACAAATACAAGATGAAAGTGGCGGCAAACTGGCAATCGAATCCGATTCCGCGCTCATCCTCCACCTGTTGGCGAAAGAACTGAAAGGCAAAGAAATCAATAGCACCAATGTGTTTGCTGCTATTGAGTCTTGTGCTAATCAGTTGGTAGGCAGCTACTCGGTCGCCTGTTTAACAAAAACCGGCGATATCTTCGGCTTTCGGGATCCTTACGGCGTTCGCCCTCTGGTTTTCGGGAAGAAGCAAACGACACAGTCGCCGGTCGTCTACGGATTGGCTAGCGAAACTATTGCCCTTAACTTCCTTGGTTTTGAGTCCCTGGAAGATATACTTCCGGGCGAGGCTATTTACATTGCTGCCGATGGCACCGTCACACGCAAGCTCCTCAAACAGGAAGGCTTTGCGCCGTGTATGTTTGAGTGGGTCTATTTCGCCCGAGTCGAATCGGTATTCGACAACAAGAGCGTCTATCAAGTTCGTTTCAGGCTCGGCCAGGTGCTTGCTAAGCAATTGCGGGAATTAGGTGTTAAGGCTGACGTGGTCATACCGGTACCCGAGACAAGTCGAGTAGCAGCTATAGCTCTGGCGGAAAGCCTTGGCATTCCCTTCCGCGAGCTCCTGATCAAAAACCGCTATATCAATCGTACTTTCATTCTCGACGATCAAGCATCACGCCAGGAAGCGGTTCGCCGCAAACTTTTCCCAATCGGTGAGGAGCTTGACGGGAAGAGCTGCCTGATTGTCGATGACAGTATCGTGCGAGGCAATACCGCCCGCCAGATCGTCAAACTGGTGCGCCAGGCTGGAGCAGGCGAAGTAACGATCGTCTCCACTTGCCCAGCCATCATTAACCCTTGCTACTACGGCATCGATTTTCCCAGTCCGAATGAACTGGTCGCCCATGAGAGATCCGACCAGGAAATAGCCACCACACTTGGTGCCGACCGGGTTGTCTATCAAACCCTGGAAGGCTTGATGGAAGCAATCGGTACAAACCGTCTATGTCTGGGTTGCTTAACCGGCAAATATCCTACGAGCGTGACCAATGGCAACGAATTTGAGAGCATGAGGTTGAAAGACAGGGCGGCACATGCCACAAAAAACAAGTGCGGATAGGCTGAACATGGCACCGATACCAGGTTTGCAGCTTGAGTACGAAGGCTCCGTCAAGAACGTATTCGCGAGCCCCATCGAACCGAACTATTTGTGGTTTCACTTCACTGACGATTACTCGGTCTTTGACTGGGGTAAGATGCCCGACAAGATCGCCAACAAAGGAAAGTCTTTGACCTTGTTGGGTGCCCATATTTTTGACGAGCTATCTAAGCCGGAATTTTGGGCTGCACTGCCTGACTCTCCCCACCTAAAAAAGTTCAGTTCAGATTATCTCACTCAGCGCTGGCAGCATTTGTCTTTCTCCGGGGATCAGGGGCTGACCAAAGTCGGCTTATCTTCACATTTTGCTGGTCTGACAGATTTGAATCGCAAAACATTATTACTCAATAGGGAGGCCCTCGGCCTGTACGGGAATATGGACACCTTGATGAAAGTGATCCGCGCTCAAGTTAACTGGCCGAGCCCGAAAATCCTCTTTGGTCAAAACATTTATTTCTACGACCAGGAGAATTACTCTCCCCTATCGAGGCGATTGATACCGCTTGAAGTCGTGTTTCGCTTTGGCATGGGCAAGGGTAGTTCTCTCAGCAAACGTCTGGTCGAGAATCCTGGATACATACACCAGTTAGGGTTCCCCGCCAAGCCCGCAGCCGACGAGTGGTTCGATCATCCAATCATTGAATTTTTTAGCAAGTTGGAGCCGAAGGATCGCTTTCTCTCTTGGCAGGAAGCATCAATGCTTTCCGGATTGAACGCTGCTCTTTTTGAGGATCTGATTGAAACGGCCATCGATATCGCTCTGGCCTTGCACCACATGTTCGCTCAGAAAGATTTGGAACTATGGGATGGTAAACTGGAGTTCGTTTTGGTACCCAAGAGACGTTCGGGTGATGACGACCAGCAGGCAAAGCTCCTCTTGGCCGATAGCATAGGTCCTGATGAATTGCGTTTGATCTACCGCGGGCAACAACTTTCCAAAGAGTTCATCCGCCAATATTATCGAGGAACAAGCTGGGTAGAAGCATTGCAAAAGGCGCAAGAAATTGCTGCCGATGAGCCAGGTCGCGATTGGAAAGAGATCTGCTTGAATGACCTCAAGCAAGCACCTCCTCCTCTTTCTCCTCAAATGAAATCGGTAGTGGATAAGCTTTACGGGGTAATCGCCAACCATCTCCTCGGCAAAACGATTTTTAGCAATCAACCCACATTGGATGATTTGGTCAACTCTTTGGAATACGCGTTGTTCAAGACAGACAGGAAAAATTAGGTGCTTAGCATTCCCAATCACTCACTGAAACTTCTCGTTGTGGGCGCAGGTGGTCGCGAGCACGCTCTTTGCTGGAAACTCGCCCAGAGTCAGTCAGTCGGGAAAATATATTGCACTCCCGGCAACGGTGGTACCGCTCAAGAAGCGAAAACAGAAAATCTGTCGATCGACTCGTTAGACTTCCCCGCCTTGAGTAAGTTCTGCCTGGCGGAAAAGATTGACCTGGTCGTCGTCGGACCGGACAATCCGCTAGCTGAAGGTATCGTCGACGCTCTCACCGCCAAGGGAACACGCGTTTTCGGACCATCACGCCAGGCAGCCCGGCTGGAATGGAGTAAATCATACGCCAAGGACTTCCTGGTTGAACACGGCATCCCAACAGCCAGGCATGTCATTGCCAGAAGCTTCGAGGAAGGAAAGCTTTTGATTAAGCAACATGATTGGGCACGCGTAGTGAAGGTCGATGGACTGGCGCTCGGCAAGGGGGTTTTCGTCTGCGATTCAGAAGACCAGGCCGAGGCTGCCTTGCAGGAGATCTTCACGACGAATAAATTCGGCGCCGCTAGTGAAACGGTAGTTCTTGAGGAAAAGATCGTCGGCGAGGAGCTCTCTCTTCTGCTCCTCTGCGACGGCAAACGCTTCCTGGAGCTGGAGTCAAGTCAAGACCACAAGCGCCGCTTTGATGATGACCAGGGTCCTAACACCGGTGGCATGGGCGCTTACTCGCCGGTACCGCTCTACGCCCAGCACAGGGAGAAGATTCAAAAAACAATAATCGCTCCTCTTGGGCTTGCTCTTGCTCAAGGAAAACTGGCGTACCAGGGGCTTCTATACATAGGCATCATCGTGGGCAAAACGGCATCGGACGATACGACTATTCCGCGCGTCCTTGAATTCAACGCCCGCTTTGGTGACCCGGAAGCGCAGGCAATTCTTCCCCGATTGAAAAGCGATCTCCTACCTGCACTTTGGGCCACCACTGAGGGTAAGCTGGACGAGGTAGAGCTAAGCTGGGCGGAACAACCTAGTTGTTGCGTTGTCGCAGTCACCAAGACCTATCCTGAAAAAAGCGCCAAGGGCGATGAGATTCAACTTACTAAATTGCCTGAGAATTGCGCTATATTTCATTCCGGTACCCAGAATGTAAACGGGAAACTCGTTACAGCTGGTGGTCGCATTCTCAGCGTTACAGCCCTAGGTTTAGATCGGCAGTCCGCCGCGCAAAGGGCTTATCAAGCTCTTGCCGGCATAAAGTTCGATCAGATGGATTACCGGCGAGACATCGCCAGGGAGCGCAGCATATGCCGCTAAACCTAGCTGTCTTTGTTTCAGGACGCGGCTCCAACCTGGAAGCCATTCTCAAGGCAATCAAGGCCGGCACTCTTGATGCACAAGTTAAGACGGTTATTTCCAACGAACCTGGCGTCGGTGCACTAGATATCGCCAAGCAGTATGGCATCGAACCGATCGTCCATCCCAGTCTCAGGGTCTCTCGACAACAGCACGAAATGCGAATCGAGGAAAGTCTTCAGGCGTTTGAAATCGAATACATTGTCCTGGCTGGATATATGCGTATTCTTTCGCCTAGCTTCTTGCAGAATTTCCATGACCGTCGTGGTTTCAATCGAGTGCTCAATATTCATCCCTCGTTATTGCCCGCTTTTCCGGGGACCAATGCCTATGAAGACGCCTTCAACTACGGGGTGAAGATCTCTGGCATTACCGTTCACCTGGTCGACGATAAAGTCGATCACGGACCAATTCTCGCTCAGGAGGCGTTCAGCCGTCTGGCCAACGATAGTCTGGCAGATTTCAAAGCAAGAGGCCTTGCCGTCGAACATAAACTCTATCCTTCGGTGATTCAGCAAATTTCCGAGGGCAAGGTCCATTTCTATGAATGTAAGAGGTAGATCATGACCCATTCCGCCCCTACCCACCAACGTGATATGACAGACAAAGATGGGAGCGGAAACATCTACTTTGTCGCCGTGGTACCCAAGCAAAAGTATGACTCTTTAGCTTGTTACTGGCTCCTGGTTGAGGATTTGAATGGCGAAGACAGTAACTCATCGCCCGCCAAACTGACGCTTGCCCTCAAAGAGATTCTTACCGATCCTCTTCTGGAGGACCTCTGGTTCGCCCCCCTTGCTGATACTGCGAAGTGGGGCAAAGTCTGGCAAGAGAGCGGCTATGTCCAGTGGGCCGAAAAGCAATTTTTGCCGGGAGTGACGGACAACCTCGCCCACATCGTTGAAGAGGCTCTGGAAATGAAAGAGCTTCCCTTCAGCGTCAAGGTTGCCTCGGGCAGAGTATATCTGGCGAAAAAAAAGAATACTTTCGCCAACGCCGAGTACAATCTCTTCCATCCTGTCATTGAACGACTGGTCGTTCATGATCTAAGCGTGGAATCCGAAAGGAAGTCTGCGCTTACTTTTCCATCCGTAACATTGACAAAACCGAGTGCGCCAGCACAAATCGATCTCTCGATACCCGATAGCCAACTAGAAGCACTCAGCCGCGAGCGCCTGCTAGCTCTGACACTCACCGAAATGCTAGCGGTCAAAGCACACTTCGATAAACCATCTGTACAATCGGCCCGGCGCCAAAGCGGTCTACCTACTGCTCCTACCGATGTGGAGCTGGAAATCATCGCCCAGACCTGGAGCGAACACTGTAAGCACAAAATTTTCAACGCCAAGATCGAACATGTCGATAGCAAGGGACAAAAATCTCAAGTAAATAGTTTGTATAAGTCCTACATACAAGCAGCGACCAACCAACTTCGCAAGAAGCGCCCGGATCTTTTGTCCGTCTTCGTTGACAACTCAGGCGTAGTCCAATGGGACGAGAAATGGGCAATTTGCTTCAAGGTAGAAACTCATAACTCGCCTTCCGCGCTGGAGCCATATGGCGGTGCCTTAACCGGAATTCTCGGTGTTAACCGCGACGTGCTTGGCACCGGGCTTGGTGCCAGACCTTTATTCAACACGGATATCCTTTGCTTCGCCTATCCAAACGACGATCTGCCACAGCGGCCCAAGTTATTGCCTGCCCAAACGATCATGAGCGGAGTTAGAAAGGGTATTCAGGACGGCGGCAATAAAAGCGGTATTCCAACCGTGAATGGTGCTATCGTTTTCGACCCAGCTTACCGGGCAAAGCCCCTCGTCTTTTGTGGAACTGGCGGCATCCTGCCCTTAAAGGTCAATAAACTTAGCGGCTACGAAAAGCACACAAAACCGGGTGACGTCGTAGTCATGGCCGGCGGCAGAGTTGGCAAAGACGGCATCCACGGAGCGACCTTCTCCTCCGAAGCACTGCACGAAGGCTCACCCGTAACGGCTGTGCAAATTGGCGACCCCTTCACGCAAAAACGGCTGCTCGATTTTGTTTTGGAAGCCCGCGATATCGGACTGATTACTGGCATAACCGACAATGGCGCTGGCGGGCTGTCCTCTTCGGTTGGTGAAATGGCCCAGATCACAGGGGGAGCCACGATCGAGCTCGACAAAGTACCAACTAAGTACCCTGGCCTGGCCGATTGGGAGATAGTCGTCTCAGAATCACAAGAGCGCATGACCATTTCCACTGACAAGTATAGCCAACTGAAAGAACTCGCCGTGAAGCACCATGTCGAAATCAGCAAAATTGGCGAATTCAATACATCATCAAAGTTTGAAGTGACCAGAAACGGAAAGCTTGTCGCATCACTCGATCTCTCCTTTCTGCATGGCGGCGCGCCTACCCTTGAGCTCAAAGCTGAATCTCGACCAGTTTCGATCGCTAAGAAAGTAGCAAAAGTGCCAGATGATCTCGGCAAGATCTTATTGAAGCTACTCGCTCATCCCAACCTCTCTAACCGCGAATCAGTGATTCGCCAATACGATCACGAGGTGCAAGGTTCGAGCGTTATCAAGCCGCTCATGGGCGCCAGGCAGAAAGCCGCCTGCGACGCTGCGGTCATTACTCCGGTTTTAGACGGACAGGCCGGACTCGTAGTATCAAACGGTATATGCCCACGACTATCGAAATACGATAGCCGCTTGATGGCCTTGTGCGCCGTTGACGAGGCGATTCGCAACGCCGTATGTGTAGGAGCGGATCCAACCACAATCTCGCTCCTCGATAATTTTTGCTGGCCGGATCCAGTTGAGAGCGACAACAACAAGCAAGGAAAAGCGTATTTGGGCATGCTGGTCATGGCCTGCCAGGGCTTATTCGAAGCCGCCACTAAGTTTGAAGCACCGCTCATTTCCGGCAAGGACAGCATGAAAAACGACTTTGATGACGGGGTCATCAGGCTTTCCGTACCAGCCACTCTCTTAATCTCAGCCATTGGCAAAGTACCTGATATCGAAAAGAGCCTGTCGATGGAATTCAAGCAACCAGGAGATCTAATTTATCTTTTGTCAGCAGGAACGTTGGGATTGGCAGCAAGCCACTATGAGGAAATCATGAACTGGCAGAGCGATCATTTGTGCTCGCTCGATCTCGATAAGGCGAAAAAGCTTTATCTTTCTCTGCATAAGGCAATAGGAAATGGTTGGGTTCGTTCAGCTCACGACCTTTCAGAAGGCGGACTTGGAGCGGCTTTGGCGGAGTGTGTCATCGGTAGCGGTAAGGGGGCAAGCATTCATCTCGAGTCAGACAAGACTGGTTCTTTCGAGCAGCGCCCTGATCTACTTTTGTTCGGAGAGGGCCCAGCACACATCCTCGTAACCATCGATCCGCGTTACCGTTCCCAGTTTGAGTCAACCATAGACCAATCAGCCCGAGCTTTCCTCGGCGAAGTGATGCAAACGCCAACACTCGAAGTTTTTGCAGAGCCGAATGAGAAATCGCCTCTCCTTAAGGTGAGCCTGGCCGATCTCGAACAGGCTTGGAATTCGGAATTACCCTTCAGTTAAGAGGATTGCGCCGCTAGACAGTGAGAATCAGAAAGTGAAAAAACCAAAAGCGTTAGTGTTATGTGGTGACGGGATCAACTGTGAGTTGGAATCTGAATATGCCTTGCAACTGGCAGGGTTTGAATCTTCGCTTGTCCACACGAGTCAACTACTCAGCCAACCTGCTTTGCTGAAGCAACACCAGATGCTTGTTTTACCGGGCGGGTTTTCTTTTGGCGACGAAATTGCCTCAGGTAAGGTCCTGGCTATAAAGCTAAAAGAGCATGTGCAAGAACTACTGGCCGATTTTATCGAGAGTGGCTCCCTTCTTTTGGCTAGCTGCAATGGCTTTCAGGTGATCGTGCAAATGGGCCTCTTGCCCTCCGTGAAGGCCAATCAAACACACGTATCCAGTCTCGTCCATAATACCCCGACGCGTTTTACTAATCACTGGGTAACGCTTGACGTAGATCCGGCGACGACGTGCAAATTTTTGACAGGGCTCAAGACTATCGAACTACCGATTCGCCATGGCGAAGGTCGCCTTGTCGTCGAGCC
>PSRH01000082.1 GCA_003175915.1 Candidatus Melainabacteria bacterium
TTGGTGGCGGAAGCATTGTGGGCGGTGAAACTGCCACCTCCAGGTGTACCATAGCCAACTCCTGTCTCGCTGACAGACGCACCGGAAGCCGACTGGGCGTTTAAGTTGCTTACACCAAACCAACCCACTCCGGACTGGGCGTACCAATCATGCATAGCGTTAAGGCTCCCTTGTGAATTGCTTGCGCTTGTCTGACCTACCGAAGTTGCAAATTGATTTTCGCTGACCTGGTTAAATCCTACGTGAGAACCATTGGTACCCTGTATCTGACTTCCTTGAATTAAATTACCGCTGCTTACGCTAAGCTCCCTTCCTGCGAAAGCCGCTGGTGCGCTCGCGCTCAGCCAAATAGCTGACAACCCGATCTGCAGAGCGACTACGTAAATTGCCTTTGTCATCTTTCGATCCTCACTTTGATATCACACGCGATCTTGTCATTCGTCTGACCGCTACCTTCCCCTACACCTTCAAAATCAAAAAGTTTCAACCAGAAGTGATCTATTGTGCAACAATTGCTTCCGTATCTGTGCTCTGTATAGTGACGCTTTTAAGATTGACGAGCGGCACGGCCGCCGGCAGCTGCACGATCGTACTCGTCTGAACAGTTACAGTTCCGCCAACGGGATCATAACCGAACCAGGTCATCGCCATCGCTGGAATTATTGGCGGAAAGTGCGCTCTAGAGACTACATCAAGCGCAGCTGGCATGGCGTCGTTCTGCCTTTGATTTGCTGCCAGCCTGGCAGCAGTTTTTGCTGTGCTATCACAAACGGATGCAGCCAGTGCGAGGGCACCCAGATCAAGAAGGGGCAATGTGATTAATATCAACACTAACATTCCTACCGCCAATTCTAATAGCGAGGCACCCCTAGCACATTTGCATCTGAAGGTATTAATTCGAGTCTTCATCTCCACTCTCATTGTCAGCAAATCATCGTCAGTTTATTGGTTGGCATTAGGCGGATATTCGAGAACGCGCCTGGAATTGAAATTGAAGGTAATGTCGGCATTCAGCCCAGGGACACTAATCGGAATTGGTACGGACAAAAAAGGTTTCACAGAAAAACTTGTGGAAACGCAGACCAGTTTCTCGACGTTGCCGTACTGGTCCTGAGGACCATCCGCATAACTAACGCTCGTGATAATGTCCGAATCGATCTTTGCATAGCGACCCAACCCGGAGTTCTTCCAAGCATTGGGAATCGTATACATCACTGAACCCAGAACATCCTGTGCCTGGGAGCGCTTTAGAAGGGCGGCCTCCCGAAGTTGCTCGTCGTTCATCGAGGCACCAACGCTGTATACAGTCGAAAGCGCCATCAAATCGAGCATCGGGAAAAATAAGCCTACCAACAAGATGAAAAACGCAGGCGCAAATTCCGCTAACGTACTACCCTCGATTCGTTTGATCGATCTCTTTGCAAGCGTGATTTTTCTTGCCATTATGGATAGTCCTTTACTTGAACGACGAGCAAACATTTGTTCGCGCCAGTTGATGGGATACACTGCAGCTGCTGTTTACCATTAGCCAGCAGAATTGCAGTCATTGGCCTACCATCCGGTTGGGCAGCCTTTTGTTGCGAAGTAGCCGGTGCGGTTGGGTTGCTAGGCGGAGCTGCAAAAATGTACTGGCTATGAGCTGGCGGAATGGTTCCGCTCAACTGAGCGATCAGATGGTCAGTAGTGGAATCAGGAGTAATTTCCAATGCCCGTTGCGATATAAGCTGGAACACGGATTGATTACTCACACATTCGGACACTTGAAATGGCAGGCTGGAATTATTCCTGATACTGATGATCCCGTCCGGAATCAGGCAAGGAAACCCGGAATCCATTTCCGCCAATGCACCACATGAGACGAATTGCAGAGTTTGTCCTGATATGGGAACTTTTGCCGTAGCAGTGGTCGAAAAGCCATTGGGCACCAGATAGTCCACGGATCTGGGATTTAACCCAGGCGGAGGCGTTGAGACACTGTCAAATTCACTGGTATCGTACAGATAAGGCCTGATTGTCGGTTCAAGCGTAACGAAGGGTAGCGGTGCACCCAAGTCATATTGAGTATTCAGCGTATCCGGAACGTAGCCTTGTATATAGTTGTAGTCATTTCCATTAATGGTTTTCCTTATTGTCGGCGGATAGGCCTTAGCTGATAAACAACTTTGGGGCAATTCACTTGTTGTTTGATTCGAGGTGATCCATATATTGCTAGCTTGTTTAGCCCCGAGATAGGCTGCTTTCCACGGAGTTGAACTTGTATTGATCAGACTTCCGCCTAAGAACATCCGGAGAGGATTTGCACCTGCAACCAGTCCGAACTTTGAATTGAAATCAGGATATGTGTTATTCAATTCGCAACTCAATTCACCTAAAAGCTGCCTCACTACTGTGGCAGCCTGCGCGTTGAATTGATAAGCATTTTGCGCCGAACCATTACTGACAAATCCCGTGGAAGTACCCTGTTGCTCCATGTCATATTCGTTCGCCCGTACCAGCCATGCCTCACCAACGACCACGTTGACGTTCTGAATAACGATCGAACCCACGACGCCGTTCATTGCGGCCCCAGAACCGCCTGCTGTTGTGTCACTTGCGATTCGCGCGAATGGACTGGTTGAGGTTACCGGAACGGCTGGAGCTCCCAGCGCATATCTGGCAACAGCCAAAGTACCGGCGTCGACGGAGTTGCGAAATTCTTTTGCGCCACCCATCAACAAACAGATCTGGAAAAAGGCGATCCCGAGAAGAGTAATTAAAAGACAGGTCGCCGCGCTCACAGCCAACATTTGTCCTCTTTCCATTCGGCTAAGACACTTGATATTCACTCGCTCTTTCCCATCTACATTGATCCTGTTTCTCATAACAGGGTTCTCAATGACAACTGGTAGTTTCTTTTGCTGATCACTTCTACAAGCCGCCACTGAAAAAGTTCCACTGCCCAGATATCGCAAGCTTGAGCCCGAATAACTACAGTATCAATTCTGTTAATTTTCAAAGACTAGTGGAAACTTTTTCGTCCAGCTACGGTATCGGACACTAGTGACAAGACGAATAGAAAATGTTCACAACTGCGAGGTAACGTCCATGTAAGTGCAGCACTCATAGTCATTACAGGTTGCCGCAACCCGGCTAGATCAGAGAACGAATACCCGCTAGTTCGTTCTCTGATTATTTTGAAACGTCTGCCAATTATTGAACACGATACCAGCCCTTGCGCAGCGCCTTTACAATTACTTCCACCCGGTCACCGGTAGCATATGCTTCATGCTCATGGTACCCGCCCCTCTGGTGCTTAATTAGGGTACCGTGCAATTGATTGTATTCTTCATCCAGTACGTGAAGCAATAGCACTTTCAGGCGTTCAACCAGCAAAGCAATATCTTCATTGTTATTCGCAGCATACAATTCCTCAGCAACGGTCATTACGTCGACTTTGCCTCTACCCGCATCCTGGTGGTTCAGGGAGGCAACAATTCGTTCGACTTCCAGTCGAGAGTTATTCACCTCGTCGAGCAAGAGAGGCGGTGCTATTCCATTTTGAAATAGTGCACTGACAGTGCGTTGATCGGTTATGGAACGGAGCAGAGCCCCGTCATGGTCATCCGATAGAAGGGCATTGAATGATTCGGCAACCTTATTGAGTCTATTTACTATTGCCTCGTTGTGCTTGTGCACAACGTTCTTCTGGTAGCAAGCGTCCATCAGGCGCTGCGCACGACGTCGTTGCAGTTCTGTCAATGGTCGATCGGCGCGCACCCTCAACACACCAAGAAGAAAAATATGATCGGGAGCGTAGCCAACGGTATGGGCATACCGATCCCAAAGTGGAATCAGCAAATGGCGGTGTTGTCCGAATTGGATACCGAGATCATCAGCAATCATTCTTATTCTAAGAACGTCCTGCTCCATATGGAGCATTTCATGCAGGAGCGAAGACATCACTTCCTCAGACAATGGTTTATCCTCCAGCAGAATGACCCGGTTGATCTCAACCTGGCCTTTCCCCAGCACGTAGGCGGCACAAAGATCAGGCTCGTCTGTAGAACTGAGCCTGGCGTAAGGCAAATTCAGACTATCGCTGACTTTGTTGAGCAGTGGTTGCAAGAGATTTACGCGTCGTTCCGTGATCCGGTATAACTCTTCCCCTGTTTGCTCCACGAAATGATCGAGCCGATCATATTCTTCCTTATCTTGCTTCTCATCAGTTTCTTTGAGTTGCTTATATGCCTCGCTGTGCCTTTTGAACAGGTCTTCCACTCCAGGCATCTCGCGCCATTGGAACGACGCACTCAGCTGGCAGAGATAGAAGAGCAAATTTATGTCTAACATGGGGTACAGTTCAAACCCAAAGGGCACCTTACCGACGTTCGACTGCCAGATCTCGATTAGCCGCAATGTTGCCTGATAGGCGACAACATCATCTTCCGACCTCGTAGCAAACCACAAAAATCGTTCTTCATCAAGCGGATGACACCGTCGAAGGCGAGCGATTACGCTCATCTTGATTTGTCTGTTGATAACATTGGCAGTGAATGCGCCTTTTTCTTCTGTGGGATCCGGATCGCCAAGCACTTTACCAAAGAGTTTGCTTTGTTCGAGCGGTTTCGCAGCGAGGCACTGCAACACTGCCTCGAACAGTTGAATTGATTCCGAGTCCTCAAACTCAAGTTTGGCTGCAACCTCTAAAACAGACAAAGGTTCGACTGTACCGTCAATAATCAAGCGGAGCAGTTCGCCGTTTTCTATACGGCGGCAGAATATCGACTCAGCCAGGCTGACTTCTTCTAAATCAATCAAAGCATTTATGGCCGGGACTGTTGCCCTGGAACCGCCCTCGGCAAGAGAAGCGATAAGCTTCAGAACGTCATCTTTCTCAGCATTTTTAAGTTCAGCAATCGCAAGGGAAATAATCTCGTCGTTCGAGGACCGGCCGGCCATCTCCGCTATTTCATCAAACCTACCGTCTGTGACGAGAATTCGCAACTTAAGCCGGATTGACTGCAATTGTTGTTCGCCAGTCGGAGCCGCCGACAATGTCTCTTCGGCTGTACCAGGAAGATGACTCCCCGATTGCTGGTAATTTAGTAAACTGCTGACCCTATCTCCCAGTGATCCAACAATTTCGGCAGACGATTGGAACAAGCGTGCAAAAATACCCTCCCCCTCTCCTGCCTGAGTTTCACTTATGGGGGTGTTTGGGTCCATCATCTACCGTCTGTTGCGACGTTGAGGGCTACAGCCAGCGATAGTCTAAACGAAAATGACCCTTCGACCAAGGGTAATAATACGTACCAAGACATTATCCAGGTTAAATGACATGGGCTATAGTGTTTATTAGATGGATTCAGGCTATGGCAGAGAAAGCGAACATTACTATAATTAGGCAAGATTACGCGCGCTCCGGCTTTGAAAAGTTTGCGCGTACTCCAAACGAGTTTGACCTGATTGTCGATGAGATCAAGGTTGGTACTTTGAAAATCGACGCCAGGCAGGCAACTTTTCAAATACCATCTGGCAGGCACAGCATTTATTTACGAACACCGGAAGGTTACTATGGCGCTGGTTCGAACATTCCCAATGGGAAATACGACCTGAGCAAGACACTTCAAATCCAGTTGTTCGAGGGCGAACACAAAACGCTAGTTTGCGGCAGTATACAAAAGCCAGGAGCACAGCGCTTGCTTATGGGTACAATGATTATCGCGACTTTAGTCTTGCTGTGCGTACCGGTAAGTGCGCTTCCCGGAAACATATCTGAGCAGGCAAAGCATTTTCTCGTTGCCGCTTTGGCCTTAGCTGCGATCGCCCTTGCTTGGTACGGGCATAGCTCGACTGCCGGTAGCGAGATATTCCTTGCTGAGAACTACGACGCTTCCTCTCGCTAACGCCGTATCCACCTGCAAGGCTGAATTAAGCGATAATCACCTGATTTTTGGTGATCTCGCTGCGATTACCAGCTTGCTTTGCTGGATCGATCAGTTGTTCAGCAGACGGTCATAGGTTTCCTCGTCGAAACCTATAAGTAGAGTCTTTCCGATTCTTAGCGTAGGCGCACGCAAGTTTCCGGTTGGTCCTAGCATTATGCCGGCCAGCACCTCGGCGCTAGGTTTTTCCTTGCGCAGGTCCAAATGGACCGTTTTGGTGCCTTTACTGGCATAAATCTCACTAGAGTCCGCCGCCATTTTAAGGGCTTCCTTTTTTCCCAGAACTTCGCTTTTGGCGTTAACTGTCGTGGTTGCGTGTACTTTCATTCGTCCAAGAAACTCTTGGACCCGAGAGCACGTTTTTCAACCAGGACGGTGATAAATCCAGTCAATATTTCTTCGAATAGCCATAGCTGACCTCCAAAACAATCGACTCTACACAATCAATGATACGCCCTATTGTCCCGAGTTTCATTGCGGCCAGCTAACTTTTCAAGGACTGCCAGATGACTTATCTTCGAAACTGCGGGTGAATCTTGCGTATCCATATGAAGAAAGAAGGAACACAATCCCGGCCGCGATGAATGAGATTATCCGTCCCAGGGTATCGAACTTAGCGAAGTCGATGAAGAGTAATTTGCCCGACAATATCGCCATCACTGCCAGTCCGCATATTCGGAAAAGAGGGTCAGAAAGAACAAATCCAATTACCAAAAAGCAAATTCCTTCCAACCCGAGTGCCGCCGAAACATAGTCGGCGGGAAGCTGCCGGAGCAGAAACCAGGTGAAGACGATATTGGCTGCGTAGGCGTAGGCGATCTGCAAATTACCAGCCAGGCTTGCCGGTCCATTATAAGTCCTCAGTCTGGCTAACCCCTGCATTGGATCACTTACGTGAGCGAAGTGCGATTGGTTGATTTTGTCTTCGGCACTGGCACGATTTCTAGCTAGGGAGTGGGCCAGGTAAAGCAGTAGCAATATCACTATTGTCGGTTCTGTCTTCCAAACATCCAGTGTGAACAAGGTAAATGCCGCGATGAAAGCACTCAAAGTTCCAGGGTGGGCATAGAAATTGTCCTTTAATTTCAAGGCAATCAGATGATTGACAATGGCCTGGACAACCAGAGCGCATGCCTGCCAACCTGGGTCAACAATTCGACCAATCACGAACATGAACATCAAGTTGGCCGATAGATAATAGAAATCGGCATACGATTTTAGTGATTCTGAATGCAGCCGGCTACGCATATGCTGTGAGGTCAGCGCAGACATTGTCAGAGCAGCGAACACTCCGAGTTTGACATACGGGAAAGATTGAAAGAACAGGTTCACATGCTGGTCCGCAAATGCTCCATTGACCCACAAAGGGAAGAGGAGTACAGACAAAAGCACAGCAAACCAGCGAAAGGTACGGATATTGAATTTTGCTCCAATCAAAGCCAGAAATGCGATCTGGGCAATGTCAACGGCCAGAAGGGGAAGCCCGGAAAAATGCATCGCCTTCGCAATGTTCACCAGTGATAGACCAAGCAGCGAGTGCACAATTTTCAGTTGTTCTTCTTTCCGATTGTGCAGCCATCTGGCAGCCGAAAGATAGACAGCTCCTGCGAACGTCAACAGCATCTCGCTAGTTTCAGGCATACCTCTACCACTGAAAAAGACTAGGCCGCCAGATAGCGCCACGGAATTGAAGCACGAGACTATCATGGTGAACTCTCTTGCCAGCTCGGTTGTGTGCACGGCGTAAGCCAATCCTACGCTAAAGACCAACCAAATGGCACAGAGAAAGACCGACGCGATCATATTATCGTGCACCGTGATTGCGTTGGCACTGCAATAAACATGACCTGCATAGCACGCCATCATTCCGAAAGCCCACAATTTTCGCCAACCTTGTCGGTTGCCTAGTATAGAGGTGGCAGCTGCGATAATTAAAAAGGAAGTGTCACTCAAAAGGCCTGGCCTGGACATCAGAATCGAAGCTGCTGCAAGCGTAACTGAATAAATGGCCATGACTTCCGAACGCGCCTGCAAGGCACTAATCAGACAACCCGCTCCAACCGCCATCAAAAGAATCGTCTCGAGCGACAGGGAAGTGATGACGTGAACTACCGGCAGATAATAGCCTGCGTAAACGGTGAAATACGTCAGCGACCAACCTCCGGCCACCAGTCCATAACCAAACCATCGCTGCAACGGCTGTTTCGCCATTCGGCTACCAACCAGGATGAGCGCCGCCGAAACGATTAATCCGGTGCACAACTTTAACACCGGAGTGAAGGAGGAAAAGGAGTACATGATCAAAAAAACAACACCAAATACCAGGCTAATGATTCCCAGCCTGTGCAACCAATAAAGACCGATCTTGGTCTCGAGCGAATTCCCATCCGGCCGGTGCCGGTCTGAATCTACAGTCGTGTTCATAAACGCTCTCCAAAAGATTGTCTGAGCTTCAATCTGCTAACACTGCTTGATTGTGGCAAAGACAAACAGACGTTTGGCGGAAAGGTAAACAGTTAATCTACTGATGCTTGCGCCATCAGGTTGCATTTCCCATTGTCAGCCTGACTCTTTCAGCTAGTTGCGCAGCTTTTGCTTTAGATCCCTGCCTACCATAAAGATCCGCAAGCTTCGACAATGCCTTAAGGGTCCGTTTGTCCTGCGAGCCAAAACTGTCCTCATAAATCCTGGCGCTCCGTTCGAGGAGTGGCTCAGCCTCGGCATAGTCCGATTGCTCAATATAGATATTGGCAAGACTGCAAAGTGCAGAGGCAAGGTCGGGATGCATTGGACCGAGCGTCGCCTCCATGATCTGCGTTGCCCGCATGTAGAACTCGAGACTTTTCAACGGTTGATTTTGGACAAGGAAAAATTGAGCAAGCTCCCCTAGAGTTGTTGCCAGAAGCGGGTGGTGTGGCTCAAGCAAACGCTCAGCACAGTTTATTGAAGACTTGAAGTAGAACAAAGCGTCTTCGCTATTACCCACAACCTGGGCATGCTTCGCATAACTGTTAAGGGTCCGAATTTTTGCTTGTGGATCCGACTCTAATTTATCACTGGTAATTTCTATAGCTTGTTTGAACAATCTAGTCGCTTCCTGATGATCTCCTTGCTGATCGAGCAATGCTCCCAGCCCTGATAGCGCGGTCGCCAAAGAGGCATAATCCGATTCCTGAGAATCATTGAGTAATCTCAACGCTGATTGCCATAAGACTTTGCTCCGTTCCGGATCGTTTTGCAATAACTTTAGCGCCGCTAGCAGATTCAATAATCGAGCAATCTTAGGACTGCTGGATCCGGATGATTCCTGAATGAACTTGATCGCTTTATCGTATGCGACTTCGGCATGCGAAAACTTACCCTGCGCCGCATAGACCGATCCGAGATCGGCAAGCACGGAAATAAGAATAGAATTGCCGTCAACAACCTCCTTATCAACTAAATCCAGACTCCGCTTGAGCGCTCTTTCTGCTTCAGCCCAAAGCCCTTGCTCATAATAGACGCGCCCCAGGCCAGCCAGGCAGCAGATGGTAAATCTGTTATTCTTACCGAATGCCTGCTCGGCAACTTCTATTGCATTTTCATAACTTTTGGCTGCATCGACCAATCTTCCCCGCACCAAGTAGAATTCGGCCAGGTTGTTAAGACTGGCTATTATATTGTCGCGACAAGCCACAGGCGTCTGCCGGAGGATCTGCAGTGCGCGTCTATAAACAGATTCCGCTTTTTGATGTTGGTTCTGAGCTCTATAGATGGAGCCCAGCCTATTAAAGAAGGTAGCGACAGCCGCAGGCTGCGGTTCCATACTTGACCGAGTAATATCGATAGCAAGCAAGCATAGCGATTCCGCTTCTTCGTAGCGAGCCTGCTGTTGGTACAAGTCGGCCAATTCTTTGTAGAGATCCGCTACATCGCGATGCTTGCGGCCCTGCCTGTCCTGCAATAAGTCGATCGCCTTTTTGTAGCTGATCTCGGCTTCTAATTCGCGCCGATTTCTTAAATGGATAATTGCCAGACCTCTGAGAGCGCGAGCCATACCCGGGTGTTGAGTACCAACCGTCTTTTCGTAAATTCTCAGTGACTCCTTGTGATGTTGCCAGGCATCTTCCCAGGCTTCGCGCATTTGGGCAGTCATTGCCATTCTTTGCAAGATTTCGGCAATTTCAGGATGATCAACAACTATGCTTTGCCGCAGCGCACTGAGAGCGCGCTGATAATTCTTGTCCGCGCAATCATAGTCCTTCATAAGAGCGCAAGTTTCACCAATTTCTTTGAGAAGCGAAACTTCCGCCAATCGATCAAGTTGTCCTGCCTCACTGATATCATTGAGCGATAACATCAGCAGTTGTTGGGCGATTCGATGCCGACCTAGCATTCTGTTCAACACACCTAATTCATACATGACCCTAGCTCTGAATGGCATGCTATCTGGCCCAAGTTCCTTCTTACACTTTCCTGCCAGGTCATAAAGCAACTTGCTCTCTTCGCCTATAGTGCGCTTACGGTAAAGGTCCTCAAAGCTAGAGCCGCTCGCCGTCGCTTGCACGCCTGGCAGCCCGAGATATCCGTACCAAATTTCCAGGGCATGTTCGCAAAGCTGCGGCATCCCCTCCAATTCGGTCTTAACTTCACGCGCTTGGGCCAGACAGCGGGCCGCAATTGCCGAATAAGGGTGCTCGCCAGATAGCGTTTCATCAAAGATATTCCGCGCTCTCAGGTAACACTTTTCCGCTTTCTCATAGTCACCTAGCGTTTGGTACAAGCAACCCAGGTGCATGACTGTCACACCCAGAGTGAGATCCTTCGGACCAAGTTTCTCTTCCTTTTGCGCTATCGTTTCAAGGTAAGCACGCTCGACTCCAGAAAAGTCAGCCGCCAGGTAAGCTATTAGGGCAGCATCTCTGCGCGTTTCTTCGGATCCCACAAGAACCAATCTCCTTCAAATCTAAACGTCTTCGAGCTGTTGATTTGGCGAGCAGCATACTCTTTCCACGCAATAATGGAAGCAAGCGCCATTACAAATTTTGCGCTTTAACCTGACTCTTAAGCTTGTCTTTACCTTGTTGCGTTTCGGGCAGA
>PSRH01000118.1 GCA_003175915.1 Candidatus Melainabacteria bacterium
CCGAGGCAGTACGTGCCTAGTGGTCCTCTGTCTTTGGGAAATGTTGGGAATGTGGTTGTTCATAAGGGAAACAGAGAAGGGCTTCCACCCCCGTCTCTTTAGCAAATTGGTCAAGACGGTGATCATTTTCGTGTTCCCCTTCACCGCAGCATCCTTATTCGGACCAACGGTGTTGACAATTGTCGATCGTAGTGCCTTTGACAGGATTGACGTAGCGCCGTACGTGCACCACCAAGAAGCAAAATAATCTGAGGAGCAAGGATGAACAACCCGAAAGACAATAAAGTGCTGAACCAGAGCGACTCGCGGTCCCTTTCATCGATGCTAGTACTTGTCGCTTTGATCGTGGGCGCCTTGCCCTACATCATCTTTGCTTTCACCTTTCTCTGTGCACCGACTTATTTCCTACCATTCCTGAACGATCCTGTAGGCAGGCTGGTTCTCATAGGGCTTGCCATCTGGGAACTCTTGGGAATCGTGCTTCTTGTAAAGGCAGCCAGCCAAGGTTTTAGTCCTATCTTCCTAGCCAAGTGGAGTACGATCTTACTCGTGTTCATCATGCCACTCATCTTTGCAGAAATGATCGGTCCGGCTGTGATTACCATCACGCACGCATTTCCTATAAAATGATTCCTACTTAGCTCTTCAAGAAGTCTATGAGTGAATCCACCATCAACAAAAGCACAACGCTACCGTGCACGGTGCCACCGTTGGCCAATTTGCTAATAGCGGCAATCGGTTTATTGGTACTTTGTCTGGGATTGAACTTGTGGCAGGATGAGGCGCGGCGGGCTAGTTTTTTTCCGGCTCAAGCGATCGTGACAGAGAGCAAGTGTGTTGACCTTGGCTGGAGTCAACATACTGGCAAGCAGTACGAGGCCGATATAGCATTCGAGTATCAAAAGGCTGGAGGCAAAGCCAAAGGGCACTGGCATTTCTACCAATTTCATCCAGAAGTGGGCCAAGCTAACGAGGTTAGTAAGAATTGGCCGAAAGGGCGGACATTCACAATTTATATCAATCCGAATAACCCTGAGGAAATGACGATCGTCCACCAAACCTCAATCATGATCTATGGCCTGATCATTACTGGAGCAGGATTGCTAGTCATATTTGGTTGGCTCTTCTTATCTACCTATCGTAAGACGAAAACCTAAAAGTGATAGTTCTCAGGTCATTAAGAACCGGCATGAGACTCCACTTTGCCATCAGTACTCAGTTTGCCGGAAGTGTCGTAAACATCGATCGGAGCGAAAAACTCAAGTTCAGGTTTGATTTTGCTGGCGTCCCCCACGACGGAAATGACCAGGTTATCTGTGTCTATATGCTTCCTGGCTACACGGCGGACGTCGTCTACTGAGACAGCCAGCAGCTTGTTGATATAGGTCTCCAGATAATTGTCAGGCAAGTCGTAGAGTTTTTCCTCCAGTAATCTTTGGGTCAGGCCCGATTGGGTTTCCAAACCTAGCTGAAAGGCGCCGGCAAGATACGACTTGGCGTCGGTGAGCTCTTTGTCGGATACCTTGGTGTTTCTCAGACGCGCCAGTTCGTAGAGGAACTCTTGCAGGGCAGGCCCCGTTACTTCCGTGCGCACCTCAGCTTCTGCGGCAAATGCACCCGGCTGTTTGCGCGCACCAACACCGCTGTAGGCTCCATAGGTATAGCCTTTCTGTTCTCTTATGTTGAGGAACAATCTGGCATTGCCACCACCACCAAGAATTTGATTGGCAATTACCATGGGGAAATAATCAGGATCGGTTTTCTTGATGGAAATGTTGCCAAGCTTAATTGAGGACTGAACCGAACCTGGTCGATCGACCAGGTAGATTCTCTGTCCGTGCTGGCTTGGCACGGCGGCCTGATCTACTGCGGGCATTTTTCCCGGCTTCCATTGATCGAAATCGGCGGCAATCAGCGCCTTCATTTTCTCCGCGTCGAAATCACCAACGACTACGAGATAGGCCTCATTGGGTAGGTAGTGCGTCTTATGAAATTTCTCCAGGTCCTCGCGTCCCATTGCCTCCACGGTTTCTTTGGTCGGGGCGACCACCGAGTAGGGGTGATTGCCGAATGTAACTTTGGCAAAACGTTCGTCCAGGAGGAAATCCGGCTCGCTACGCTTTATGGCCAATTCCTGTATGAGGTTGGTTTTCTTCAGTTGTAATTCGTCCAGAGGAAAGGTTGGATGAAGAACGACATCTGAAAGGATGCCCATCAATCTATCGGAGTATTTAGAGAGGGCAGCGCCAGTCACCAACGAATTGTCGTAGTCAGAAGCCTCACTCAATGAACCGCCGATGAAATCAACTTCGTCGGCGATTTGTTTGCTCGTCTTGCTTGTTGTTCCTTCGGACAGCATATCTGCCGTCATGCTGGCCAGCCCCAATAAATTGGTGGGTTCCAGGGAGCTGCCAGCTTTGATGCCGAGACTGGCTGTCAGGAATGGAACCCGATGGTCCTCCACCAGTTGAACGTTCAATCCATTGGCAAGCTGGTATGAGGTGATCGCCGGCAATTTGAAAGAGCGCGGTGGCGGTAGCAGTGGTGCCTTTTTGCGCCAAGTTTCGCTCTGCTGGGAGCTCGGCTTGTTTTGCTCGGACCCGGTGATGTTTTTAAGAGCGCTCGCGGCAGGATTCTTCGTGGTTGGTGAAGTTGACTCAAGTGTCAGCCCGGACTGAAAGGGAAGGGCCAGGAGGCCGACGATAAGCACTAACGCCTTTTTCAAATGCATATTAGGATTCTCCGCTGGATCGTTTCTGACTATGGATCATGACTATTGTGCCTTGGCCGTTTGTTTGGGCTTTTCCGGTCCCTGCGGTTCGACGTCTACGATAGTGGCACCGGATTTGGTGAAGATTTTGCCAGCGACGCGCTGCACGTCAGCTGGACTGACTTTCAAATAAGCTTCCAGATCTTTATCGATCAAAGAAGGATCGCCAAAGAAGCAGGCGTACTCAGCCAGCAACTCCGCCCTTCCCAGCGAGCGTTGTAAGGACTCATAACTACTTGAAGCAAAGAGATCATGCAATATCTGATTCTTCGCTTTTTCCAATTCCTGATCGGAAACCGGCGTGGTTTTCAATTTCTCAAGCTCGCTCCATAAACTTTCTCTGACTTGTTCGGGAGTAAAACCGGGTTTGACCACTACGAAGCTTTCCAGAGCCGAAGGGCCTCTACGCTCGTCATAGCCGACATCGACCTTGAGAGCATTCTGATCGCCTTTGACCATACGTTGAAACAACCGCGATGATTCCCCAGCAGAAAGCAATTTCTGGATGATGCCCAAGGCATAGTAGTCAGGCTCCCGGCGAGCCGGCGCTTTCCAGGACATCCAGAAAGCCGGTGCTTTGGCGTGTTGATCCGGCACCTTCAGATATTTTTCCTTTGTCTGGGCTGGCTCGGCGACGTCAGGTTTTGCCGGGATGGGCTGGCTGGGAATGGAGGCGAAGTACTTTCTCACGAGCTTCTCCATTTCATTGGCGTCGATGTCGCCTACGATTGCCATTACCGCATTGTTGGGGGCGTAATAAGTGCGGAAGAAGCTCTTAATGTCGTCTATCGTGGATGCTTCCAGATCTTCGAAGGTACCGATGGTCGGATGAGCATTGGCCCAGTTGTCGAAGAGCAGCTCCTCCATCTTGATTGAAGCCGGGACATAAGGTTGATTGTCAATACGCGAGCGCTTTTCTTCTTTGACCGTTTGCAGTTGATTTTCGAAATTCTCTGGTGTCACCTTCAAAGAACGCATGCGATCCGATTCCAACCACAAGGCCAGCTCAATCTGGTTACTGGGCAGTTTCTCAAAGTAATTGGTGAAATCGGGATGAGTGGAAGCGTTGAGGCTGCCACCGGCACTTTCGATGTACTTGAAGTGCTCAGTTTTACCGACGTTCTCAGATCCCTCAAACATCATATGTTCGAAGAAGTGAGCAAAACCAGATCTCCCTTTTTTCTCGTTGCGAGCACCAACGTCGTAGACGATTGCCAGTGCGGCCACTGGTGTTGAGTGATCTTCAGACAATATCACTCTTAAACCATTGGGGAGCTTGAAATCTTTAGTGACTGGAATAAGCGGGCTCTTGAATTCGGCTGCGAAACTGGCGATGTCAGGGCTAATCAAGCATGTCCCGGCGAGCACGAAACTGGCAAAAAGCAAACTCAACTTAGTCTTCTTCATCATCATCTCCCACTAACACGGCAGACCAAAAAATCGCCACAACCAGAATTGTCAGAACTGCCGCCCCCAGACAAATTTTGTCCGGAAAGTTCATCCGCCTGAGCGCCAGAAAAACCGCAATCGCAAGAACAAGGCCAAGAAACGCTACGAGGTGATTGAGGTTTAACTGCATAGACTAGCATGTGTGAGCAAACGGCAGCATGAAGCCAGAGTCAATGGACAAGCACCCGACTAAATGCGAGCGTGAGCGAGCGTTTCTGCGCATGAGCACTTACGCCTGTCCTTCGGGATCTTTTCAACCAGTTGGCCAAGCAGAGCTCTCAATTTCGTCAAATTGTTACCGAATACCTTGACCACCTCGCTGTGGGAAACGGGCTCGACCTCGCCCACCAGTCCAGAATCGTAGTCGGTGATCAGGGAAATGTTGACGACGCACATCTCCAATTCCCTGGCCAAGTGAACTTCTGGGTACTGGGTCATATTGATCACTTCCCAGCCTTGATTGGTAAACCAGCGCGACTCAGCTTTGGTTGAGAAGCGTGGGCCCTCGATGACCACTACCGTTCCCCGATCGTGCATCTTTATTTTGGCCGCCTGGCCGGCTTCATATGCCAGCTTTCTCAGCTCCGGACAGTAGGGATCGGCCGCGGAAACGTGGGTGGATATGGGACCGTCGTAAAAGGTGTGATCTCGGCCGCTGGTTCTGTCTACATACTGATCGCAGATGACGAAGTCACCCAGACCGACTTCCTTCTTCAGGCTGCCAGCCGCACAGGGAGCAATCAAACGAGTAACTCCCAGCGATTTCATCGCCCAGACATTGGCACGATAGTTGATTTTATGGGGTGGATACTGGTGTTGAGCGCCATGACGAGGCAAAAATGCGACTTGCTTGCCGGCAATCGAACCGACAACCAGGCGATCGCTGGGGGGACCGTAGGGGGTTTCAACCACCCTCGTATCAGGGTTTCCCTCAAAAAGAGAGTAAAAACCCGAACCGCCGAAAACTCCGATGTCAATCTTGTCCTTAGTCAACCTGTTACCTCCACAACGCTGAAAACCCACTAGGGACGGGCTTCTGCAGCCGTCCTGCACGGCAAACTATAGGCGAATTTCGATCATTTGAAGCCTAAGTTTAGTACAAATAGCCCACATGGTAACACCCCAAAACTTAGCCGGTGTCTGAAATTTAGCCAGTTTGGGTATATAGCGATCAGCGCAAAGCCGCTTCTCGTCCTATTGGTGCCTGAATGTCCTGGAAACTGTTACTGACCCTACCCTTATTAATTTCCTCTTCCTTTGGCGGTTCTGAACTAAATCACTCGGAGAGCACAGAGTTCTGTAACCCGGTCGCACCGATACTCCATGGAGAGCATCCGCCGATTTCTCAAGGTTGTGATCCCGAGGCGCTTTATCACAAGGTTTGGCACTTAATCCGCGACGACTATCTTGATAAGAACTTCAACGGACAAGCGTGGAGTCGTTGGGAACATCG
>PSRH01000290.1 GCA_003175915.1 Candidatus Melainabacteria bacterium
ATCGACTCAGCAAGTGACAGACCAAGTTTATTGGTTGCTTCCAAATTGGGCAGGACGATTGGTTTCATCCCTGGCCTTCAAAATTTCGTCTCAGCCCTAGGACAAGGCGAGTTTTGACCCGGATGTCCAGGTGGGGAACCTCCTGACGGTTTACCGTTTCCTACTTCTTGACTTTGAGCTGCCCATCTCGTTTCCGAATACGGTACAGCTTGCAAGATCCTTAGGTATACGTCCTCGTTTCGAGACGGAACCCCTATTACTCAAAGTTGTAGGACAAAACTTTTTTGAAGCTCTGTCCTCAGACCGAGACTACACGGATCATAGAAAACCCCGCCTGCAATGTCAATGTAGACCGACCACTTGCAAAGTTGACAATTTCTGCTAGACGATATCGCAGAAACCTGGTGCACCATATTTGGTGAACTAGGCGACCCCAGCAATTCGATTCCTTGTTATTTATAGTATACACGCTGGATGTACTATTTTTTTTAGTATACAGTTAAATCGCGCCGAACCGTCACTCCTGGTGCCTTATCCCAGCGGTCCTCGCATTTGATTGCGCGAGGCGCAACCGGATAAGGCAAGGCAGTGCTCCCGGACCTTCTGGCTCATCTTGGGGCAGACGACATGATCTGCCCCTTCAATATCGCAACAAGGGTAGTGTCTATTCTATGCTTTGTTCTACTTGGACTTCTCGTCTACTCGCTCTGAATCATCAGAAGCGTATGGCGTCATTCTGGCAACGCTGCGGTGAATGTTGGGCAACGGCCCGTTTCTTTCCTGGCCATAGAAGCGAACATAGAAGCCGGTTCCTTCTGCCCTAAGCTTGGCTCCGCCTTTTACATTGCTGGTTTTTAGCTGGCTTTCCAGATTTCCGGCAATTTCATCAACGGCTCTTTCTTGGGCTTTACTCCACTTCTCGTACTCGTCCGCCTTTTGCTTAGCCGATAATCTGGCTAGCCTGGCGCCTTCTTCAGCTCGCGCCAATACTACATTTGGGTCCTCGGCATCGCGGTAGAAGAAGTCACCGGGCACCATATATGATGGCCTGCTATAAATCCGCCTGTAGGCAGCGTTTTTAATGCGGGAAGCTTCCTCTTCGCCTATTCTTCCGGCAGTGAGCGATCCCTGATTGGCGAGATCATTCTTGCTTTGCTTCTGCAAAGCAGCTTGGCGCTTAATTTGCGACACTGCTCGATTGATCTGTTCGTTGCCGGCAGACTTAGTCGTTAACACGTCACCGGGAACAGGTTCGCCATAGGAACGCAGCGCCGCTTTACAGTAGTCACTGGTTTGGCCACTTGGGTCCAGGCAGAAGCAGGCAAAGTACTCTTGTTTAGCTTCTTTGTGCCTACCAAGGCGCGCATAGGCGCTTGCCAGATAGTAATGAACCAATGGGTCGCTTGGCGAGGCGATTTCCGCCTTGGTCAAATATTCCAGACTTTTCTCGTAACAGCCGCGGTTGAAGAGATCGAGCCCGAGATCGTAAGCACTGTTTGAAATGGCAAAGGCTGCTGAAGACAAACTAATAGCCAGGAACGATCCGATCGCCCAACCCTGTTTCTTTAGCCGTCTTGACCAGATATTGTCGATGTCCATGCTTGGTGTCAATCAAACACTATCTTCAAGACAATCATACTCTTGTGCATCAGGATATGCAGGCCAATTAAAGCGTTGGTTGTTACTTTACACTGCTTTCCTTTGTTTCAAGGTGCGCCTCAGCCAGATTACATTTTGGATTAAGCTTGTGCGCTTCTTTCAATTCCTTTGTAGCAGCTGAGGAATCGCCTTTTCCTTTGTAGGCTAGACCAAGAGCCAGGTGAGCAGCGGCGCTTTCGGGAGACATCTGCACTGCCTTCTGAAGGGCTTCCAGGCTGTTTGCTTGGTCCCCTATTCTGTCCAATGCCAGGCCCAAGCCCAGCCATGCCTGACCGTCAGATGGATTCGCCTTGGTGATCTGAGTATAAAGCTCACGGGCATCCGCCCAGTTTTGCTTCTTCAGCTCGCCGGCCGCGAGCCATCGTTTGATCGTTAGGCTTTCCGGCTTGAGCTTGAGCACTTCACTAAGTTCAGATTGACTGGCGGAAGTCGCTCCCTCACTGTCCAGGATTGCACCCATCGCCAGGCGCGGCAAGACTTCCGATGGATTGCTTTCGATGAGACCCTTCAATGTTCCCTTCGCTTGATCGGAAAGTCCTAATTGACTTTGGGCAAGAGCTTTGCCTACGCCGGCAACCATGAGTGTCGGTTCTAACTGAAGAGCCTTTTCGTTTTCTTGAAGAGCTTCCTGCCATTTGTTCTTTTGAGCCAGGGCCCAGGCAAGGTTGCAGTGCGCAACAGCATTGTGCTCATCCAATTCCAGGGCAATCTTCTCTTTCGCGATCTCAGAATCATAATCACCCTGCATGCCCAGAATCGCTCCCAGGCTGGCATAGGCGCTGCTAGCCGACGAGTCTTCCTGGATCACCTGCTCAAGTAATTTCTTGGCAGTCTCAAACTGATTGTTTTTCAGCGCCGTGGCCGCTTCGTCGAGATGAGCCGCCGATTCTGGCTTTACTGACTTCTGGGTCTTCTGCTCATGAATCAATATCTCGTCCGATACAAGTGCCGTCGAGGCTTCCTGTAGCACACCAGAAACCACGCTTGGACTCGTCTTGACCGGTGCGGTGTCGGGTGTGGAGGGAGGTGCGCTTTCTTTGTTTTCGTTTTCGACCGGTTTGGCAACATCAGTAGCAGGACTCGATTGGGCAGGCGGATTTGATTGGGCCGCTGCTTGCTGTACTTTTCCTACGAGAAGTGCCTTAAGGTTCGATTGCACGGTCTGGTTGTTGGGGTCGACCTCGAGAGCTTTTCGCAAAGTATTCTCGGCAGTTGACACATCGCCATATTTGGTAAGAATGGTAGCCAATTGAATATAGGCGTTGACGAAATCTGACTTTAAATTGATCGCCTGCTCTTCGGCAATTCGCGCTTTGTCCAGCTCTCCTAGGTGGAGATAAGCAACACCAAGATCGTAAAAGGCAATCGGATTTTTATCATCATCGTTGGCGGCTTTGTAGAACTGCTCAACTGCTTCGTGCCAGTTACCGCGAGCTGCTTCTCGTTCACCTCTTTGTATCAGTTCGCTGTTGGCCGATTGCGTTTGCTCTTCGGCAAGACACGGGGTTGAGAACAAAACTGCAGGTGCCAAGACGAGCGCGCCCATAAAAATTGCCTGAGGGTTCATTTACCTGTAAAGCTCCATAGTCTGAGGGGCGAAGAACGGTTGCCCGCTCAGGTGAAATTATCATCTCCTGGCAACCCTTAAACCTGTGAGATCGTTTATCGTAGACATCTGTATGTGACGGGGAGACGACCGTGTCAGCTGCAGGCACTCTTTCAAAGCACTTTCTTAAGCCAGTCTGGCTTCTCGGGGCTTCTCTCATCTTCCATAGTCCTGTCGCTCTGGCTCAATCACTCCAATCGGGCACGGAGACAAATTGTCCAAGTTTTCCAAACGGCTCACTGCCGACACCCAATCAAAACCCGACCGAACAAATACCAGTTTTACCCCAACCGCCGCCTTTGAAGGACCGCCCGGGTATCCCGACACCGCCTGCCGTAAGCTTGCCGAATCTACCGGAATCCGACACTCCTAAACCGAATCTTTCTTGGCGCGCCAAAGCCTGCGCTCTCACTAATGAGCTACCATCATCGAACGGCGGCGACCGCCTGTCCTGGTCGTTACCGACGTCCTTCGAAAATGCCTCCCGATTGCTGACTTCCGCTCTCAACCAGACAGGCTTTCAGCTGCTTGGCTCATACCCGGACGCCGGGCAGTATTTAGCGAAATTTAGCGGCGCGGACGGAGACATGTTATTAATCATCGTTGCCCAGCCTATTAGCGAATCATTAACTTCGTTCCAGTTGCGCATTCTGCCTGAGAGCCGCCTTAGAGACAGGCAACGGATCGAGAATCTCCCCAAGGTTATGAACACAATTTTGGGAAATCGAGGAGTTCTCTAGATGGGGAAGCTCTATCATGGCCTCACCACAATTGGTATCACTGGAACAATCGGGGCTGGTAAGTCGACTGTCGGAAAAATTCTCGAGGATCTGGGAATTCCGGTAATCGACTCGGATCAAATCGTACACAACTTGTTAGCAGAGGATGCCGAAGTACAGAATCTCATCGTTGATAGATTCGGCAACTCCGTCGTTTTACAGAATTCCACTTCTCCAACACGAGCAATCGACCGAAAAGCTTTGGGGCAAGTCGTCTTCAAGAATACGCAGAAACGAGCCCTTCTTGAGGAAATTCTTCACCCGCGGGTGAGAAGCATCTCTCGTCAAAAGATTGAGCAACTTGCCAACGATCCTTCCGTGAAGCTGGTCGCTTGTCTTGTTCCTCTTCTCTTCGAGGCTAATCTCGGCGATGAATATGACGAGACCTGGACGGTAATCACCGAGCCCACCGTTCTCAAAGACCGCTTGAAGCGGCGAGATCACTTGTCCCCGAGCGAAGTTGAAGGGCGCTTGGCTTCCCAATGGTCGCAAGAGAAAAAAGCTTCTCTGGCCGACAAAGTGATAGATAACTCAGCAGATTTGAGTCAAACAAGAAAGCAGGTGGTGGACTTAATCGATCGATTGATTCCTCGCCAAGCGAGGTAAATGTAATCCAACCGCAGGCTTCTCAGCGGCCGTGCGGCGGAAGCTTAAGGGCGACCGCAACAATGCCCAATACCTCACCCCAGGGCTCGTGACGGCTTCGAAGGTGTATAGTTACACCAGATTCAAACTACGCTTACCTCTACTATGTTGGAAAATTCCTTAACTCAAATACGGACTGCTCTGCCTGTAGTGCAACGATTTAGCAAGCGTCTGGGGAAATTTCTCTCATCCGAGGTTATCAATCAGAAAACGTCTCAGGCTGAGCTTTTTAAGGTTGAGACAGAAAAGGGCAGCTGGCTTCTGAAAGGACACAACGCCGGTGCCTCCGAAAAGGAAATTCGCGCAGAACATACAATAGCCACAGCTCTGCTCGAGAATGGTTTGAAACTCGCCGTGCCGTTTCTGCCCAGTGACGATGGGCAACCTTATACAAAATTTGCCGATCGTTACTGGACTGTTAGCCGCTACCTTGATGACGATCCTCGCTATGACTGGACGCGACCCACCTGGTCATCGGAAACCTGTGCCAGCGCGGCAGCTGGGCTTGCCCAACTTCATTTTGCTGGATATAGGTTGTTGAAGCGCGCCTCCAACATAAGATCTGAGTTCAGTCCAAATCAGATCAATACCTTTACGAGCAAATTCGACGAAGCCGTCAAGCAATTGGAGCACAGCTCCGGTCTTGCCGCAGCTGGTCTAAAAGAGTTTACCGAATCTACCACCTGGCTCCGAGAAGAAGTTTCCACAACTGTCCAGCAATTACAAGATGCGGACTATGAGCGGGCACCGCATACGGTGCTACACGGCGATTACCACGCTGCCAACACCCTATTTCAAGGTGATCGCCTGATTGGTATTATCGATCTCCACTACGTTCACCTGGGTAGCCCGGTCTACGACCTGGGATATGCCACCGTCATGTTCGGTACCGACTGGCTTAGAAATGACCATGACAGTCAGGGCGCCTCCCCAGCTCTTCCGGAATTCCAGGCCGCCTTCGTTATGGCCTATCGCAAAACCGTAAGGGAAATTGGCGCTGATCCTGCCTGGTTAGCCGCGGTGAATGACAGTGCTCTATTGCACAAATACATGAAGCTGGCCTGCTTCCTGATCATGCACTGGGCCATGGAGCCTACTTCTTCGGAAGAAGAACTGAAGACGCGCAATCGTGTCTACCTTAATGCCCTCGGTCTGCTGCGGCAAATGGATGTACCCTAGACTTTTCTCCCGCGCCGGGAACTTACTCGAGGTATTCGAGAATATCCGAGAAGGAACGATAGCGCAGCCTCTAACCCTCTCTTAATTTTCAACCCGTTGCGGGAATTCCCACTGGGATCGGCACTAAGCTTTCTAACTTGATTCTTGCGGACTTTTATTTGCGAAGTCCCTTATGTGTAAGGTTTAGGCCTCGTGTTTCGTTTCTTGCTCCGGAGTAACTCACAAGCCCAAGCGCCAAGGGCAATATTTAGGGAAAATTGATGCGGTGGACCCGTCTTTAGGTTCACTGTATTAATCTTCCTTGAATCGTGAGGCTCCCCCACACTCGGATGGAGGATGCGATGGTGTCGTTCAATCGACTGCCGGACGACGAAGTGGAGCGGTTTTACCGTCACGATCTATCGGGGCCACAGCCGGACGTTCTTGTCGTATGGGTGTTGATGGGCGAAGACGTGGTCGGGTATCAGGTCGACTGGTTCGTCGATGGCACGACCATCGGCGAGGCCGCGGGGCAGGTGGCGGAATCGGTGGTTGGTCAGCTCTACGAGGTGGTCATTTATCAAGCGGTTCCGAGGATAAGTGGAAGTCCGGAGCATTACTGGTTCCCCTATAGGGTCACCGACGACGACATGTCCAGAACAAGCCTTTTCAACACGTGAAAAACTCCCTGCTCACGGCTCGCAGCCCTCGGCATGCCTGGCTTGCCACTGCATCTTCACCGCGGCCTCGCGGCTGAAAGACATCCAGACCAAGGATGTTTTTCTTCCCATTATTGTTACTATAAAGCTTCGTACAAGGATCAAGCACCGCCAGTAGTGCTGATACTTGCCGCTGACGGTAGCTTCGCCGGGGAAACGGCATTACGCACCGGAGCTTGCACTTGCTTGGAGCCGCACTCACCGCAGAATTTTGCCCCTGCTTCCATGGGGGCACCGCATATCAGATGGACGAACCGTAAGCTTCCGTTTCCGCTTCATAGGCGCTATCACCCAAATATCGCTAATGATGAGCTTGCATACCTAGCGCAACCAGAACTCGCGGTTTTTTATCGCTTCATTGAATTGATTTAAATCCCAAATACACTCCAAAGCGAGGTCCCCGATGGCT
>PSRH01000262.1 GCA_003175915.1 Candidatus Melainabacteria bacterium
CACGAAGGCGATGACTTTAATGCACAAAGTTTTTGTGCTGCAAGCTTTGTGAAGAGATCTGCTCGCGAATGGCGTAGTATCCCATGAAGGACAAAACCAGTCGATTGAAGGCTCCCAAACCTTCAAAATTGACAGGGTCAGAGGATCGCTTCGTGAACGTGATGATGCCGCGGTTTTTCTCTTTCGCCATTGCGTACTTATTCTGTTCCTTAAGTTCGATTGCAACGCATGTTATTAATCAAAGCAAAATCATAAAAGTTGCGTCTTGACTATTCCGCGTTGCCTGGCTCAAAATCGTTTGGCTAATAGTGTGCGCCGTTCTCGCTGAGCCACCCCCGCTCTTGCAAATATCAGCCTTGATAGATGTATACCCGCAATCCATGCCGCGCGGTCAGAATACCTGTGCTCGCCAAAGTGTTAGCTCCTCTACTTATCTTTCTTCTGCTGTACTCTGCCATTTCGACGGCAGATGACGCCTTCCAGCTGGATGCTCTAGCTCAGTCGCGACAGTTTCATGCATCGCGAATATGCAATTTAGTTCACCCCGTTACGAATTTCCAGGTCTTGGTTCGGCCCATCTGTGAGTACCAGGACCCGCCTCGGCTGTGCCTCGATAAAGTACTCGACTCGGCGTTTTTCGTTTCGCTTGATCCATCCATTCGTCCGCCCGCTGGCCGTTCTCCTCCCCTCTTTCCGCACGTGTAAGGACACCACCAAAGGTGGATGGCTTGGACATTGGGTTTTTCGGCCAATGTTCCAGACTCTGAGACGATGTCACTTCCATCACGGTCGAGCACATCAACGGCATCGACACGGGATCGTATCGACATCTTGGATGGGGGTGCGACTCTAAGTCTGCAACACGCGGAAACAACGAAAAGAACGAGAGCAAGAGTGACTGATCCAGTAAGGCAATATTTCTGTTATCCGTCTAATCAGATTGCAAGCTTCGAACCTGGGTCCTCGGTAGCGTCTGATCCGGGATATTTCCGGTTTGGACCCGCTCTGGTTTGTTACGGTAAGACGAGCGCCGGCTATCGCTCAAAAATACACGACCAACGGCTGTATGACACCGCTGACGATATAGCAATTCAGCACGACACAATAAGGCTACCGTTCGATCTTCGCGAAGTAGTCACCAACCTGACTCACGAACGGTATCTCGAAAGTTCGACCGGGGAGCCGGGCAAACTGCTTCGGCAACTTTACTATGCCCTCCGGCCAATGCTGCCAACGCCTCTCAGAAGTCCGTTGCAAAGGCTTTATCTTACAAACAAAGCGAAGTGCAGCTTTCCCGCATGGCCAGTCGATACCACGGTTGACGAATTAATGACCAAGCTGTTGCTCTTGGGCATGAAAACTGCGGGTCTAGACTCACTTCCGTTTATTTGGTTCTGGCCGGATGGCGCGAGCGCATGTTCAATTATGACTCACGATGTGGAGGCTGAAGGCGGAAAGCAATTTTGCTCTGCGTTAATGGACATCGACGAGCAGTTTGGCGTGCCTGCGTCCTTTCAGATCGTACCCGAGCAACGGTACGCTGTAACGCTTGAATTTATTGACAGCATCAGATGCAGGTCCTTTGAGATCAACGTTCAGGACCTCAACCATGACGGCCGTCTATTTTGGGATTATGAGAGGTTCAAGCACAGGGTACAAAGAATTAACGATTATGGACGACAATTCAAAGCTCTGGGGTTCCGCTCCGGCATCTTGTACCGAAGACAAGAATGGTTTGACTTGTTGGACTTCCAATACGATATGTCTGTCCCCAACGTGGGCCATTTCGATCCACAACGAGGTGGATGTTGCACCGTGATGCCATACTTCATCGGCAAAATTCTGGAGTTGCCCGTGACCACTTCTCAAGATCATACCGTCTTCCACTATCTCAAGCGATATTCCCTAGATTTGTGGCGGAGTCAAATCGAATCGATTATCGGCAAGCATGGGCTTATTAGTTTTATTTTTCATCCGGATTATCTGAGGGAACGCCGCGCTATGGCGAGCTACAAGGAACTTCTCGTTGAGCTGCAAAGGCTGAGATCCACGAAAAATTTATGGATAACTCAGCCCAGCGACGTCAACAAATGGTGGCGTAACAGAGCCGAAATGCGGCTAGCTTTGAGGAATGGGAAATGGACGATCGAAGGCAGAGACAAAGAGAGGGCTTGTGTCGCGTTTGCCGCTCTTGAAGATGACAAAATCGTTTACACAGTTCCGAGCCGAGCTGCGGGATTGGTTCCCGCGTAATCTAGATGAGCAGAAATATAACGTGCGGAGATAATTGATCGGTGATCGCTCGGAATGGTGCATTTTATCCGAGAGCCAGGCTGTTAAGTTCCAAAAGTCTTATTTCAATGAAGTCATTATTCGACATTCTAGGAGCTTCGCAGGGGCGGCAGCACTGCGCATAAAGCTCGTATGGTCTCGAGGCTCTTGTCATCGACAGAGACAAATTCGAACCCGTAGAATTCGCTGCGCCGGTGTCGCACGATCGCATACGCCTGGATCTCGGTCGTGGAATTCGGCAAAGAATAGGCCACCTTCACCATTTCTCCAGGAATTAATGGAGCTTTGATCGTTCCGCCGACGCCGCGTTCGCTGATATCTGCGGACGTTCCGTAGAGAATGGTCTTAACTCCCGAACGAAGTACCTCAACGGCCAGCGGAACTCGCACTGCATGGCGATGAATGGTGCGAGTGGTCAGCAGTTTCGAAGGCGTTCGGTTAAGAGCGCTTTCCAGCGCTGCAATGAAATTTTTCTGTGGTTCTCGGGCGTATATGAACGCATCGGTTACTGCACGCAGAGATTCATGAACGTGAGGATGGGCTGATACCAACACAATCTTGGCCCTCGTTCCACCCCTCCGGATTCCGACGAGCAACTCGATCGAATCCACATCGCGCATGGGATGCGAGAGCGCGACCAGCTGAAAGTCAGAGTTTTGAATGCAGTCAAAAACTGATGACGTGGAATTGGCTACCGTGCACTCATATCCGAGGGCTTGCAGGACGGGTTTGCGGAATTCGACAGATTCCTTGTTGTCGTCGACGAGCAAAATGCGAGTTGGACCGTCAGTATCGCTGGAGACTCGTTCAATACCAATCTGATGATCACGTTGTCCATCCTTTTCGATCCAGATCACCTTGAATCGCCCACGACGGCTCCCGTTTTGAACCCCGATGAATGCGCCCGGTTCAATGCGACGATGCAGGCCGGATAAGCGCGCACCAACATTTGAGACATCATGCGTCTCACCCTCTTGGACAAAGATCTTCCCTTCGGAATCCAACGTCCAAATAGAGACTTGATGTCGTGTGCCCTCACGCTCCTCGCGGCGCAAATCCATGCAGTCTCATGCTACTTCGATGTGGTCTCAAGACGGGGATTACGATGGTAACCAGATATTTACGCAGAGGTTACATTCCCTTCTTAGGACCATTTTGGCATCGAGGGCTGCCCTAGAAACGAGGAGTTTGTCGCGCCGCACCGGTGTGAGCTCAAGTCTCTGAAACCAAAAAAAATCGACGCATCCAGAGATGCGCCGAATCGATCCACGATGGAAAACGCAGATCTATAAGATTGATTTCCTAGAACGCCGGCGAAACAACAAACCTACCCCGCTGAGGCCCGTACCGAGGAACATCAGCGACGAAGGTTCAGGAACCGACTCGGAGACAATAAGTCCGTTGCTCGTGTTAGCGGCGTTCTCATACTGTAATCCGATGTGCATGCCGCCTGGACTCAAGTTCAGTGGGTTTGAAAAAACCACGTGCCAAGTCCAGGAATACGTGCTTCCATCCGCTTTGGCCAACGTGTACAACTCGCCGACCAAGTTTTGGCTACTGCATCCAAAGTTGTTATTACCGCCCGCGCACCCGGAGTTGTTCAACGGGCCATTCGTGGTGCTCCAGGCGCTCGTTCCGCCTGCATTAAGAGATGTGGATGTGAGGGAAACTGATGAAATCTTGTTACCGTCACCGAACTCCACGTTACTGATGTAGTCTCCGAACGCAACACCGCTGGTAGGCGTCACCGCCGTCAGCGTTACGTCGAAGGTAGTTCCTGTGTTGTTGCCAACGAAGTTCAGGGTGTAGACGCCACCGTAGCAACTGTTATTGGGACAGCCGAAACTTCCCCCAACCTGAAAGATGGCATCCGCGTGGGCTATCCCTGACAACAAGCCAACACCCACAAGCACTACTAGCCATGTGAATCGCAATCCCCTCATGGTTGTACTTCCCTCTTTCGCGCTTCCGTTGCTGGGACCGGACCAGCTAACTTCGTTACTTGCCGTCGAAAGAAGACCCTTGAGAATCTTGCTTCGACACCACTGGTCAGCTAAGGACATGTGCAATCCATGCTCCATTCTCAAGCTCAATAAACCAGCAACCAAGTCGTTTATTTTCAACGGATGATATGAAAGTGTCGAATTTCTTCTGGGCGAGGGCTCTGCAAGGCATTGCACAACAAGGAGAAGCGAATTCCTTATCGCTTGAGATCGGCGACACGAAGATTGCGACTTCCGCACCAGAGGGAAGCCGTGGTAGATGCGGCTTGAGGTATCCACCAGGTGTTGCGAAAGAATCGATTTCTACTGCGCATCAACCGATGACCGAGGTAGTCAAAAGCCATTGGTGCGAGTTGTAGAGCAGGATAGATCGCTGGGGAATTCGCAAACGGTCTCACGAGGATATTTCGTTCAAAGCCGTTTCCGCTTTCGATCGAACGACGAGTGGTCCATGCGTCGAAGGCAGCTGCGGAATGCTGTGCGATCAGCAATGTCTTCCAGATGCGCGATTCGCGCGAGCTTGGGCTGTTCTCCGCAGCCATGGTTGTGGGTTTTAAAACCGGTTGGGGCGTGAGTGGCAACACAACCCCACTGGAAACAACCAAATCTGCATCGGCAGTAGAGACGTTCGTCGCGCCTGTTTCGAGCGGACCTGAAGATAAGCGCGCGGTCAGGTTGTGCGCGGCTTGATCGACTGTGGACTGCTGGCGCTGGATCGACGTGTGCTGAGCATGAGTACAGACCGTCAACAGAAGAATAATAACTGCGACTCCCGGAATACGCTTAGTTATCAGCTTCATACACAGTGGTACAGCACGCCCCTGGCCACTCGGGCATGTACCTTAGTGCATCTTTGTGCGCTTAATTGCCCATGTTTGCAAGTGATTAGTTGGAGCCCTACCAGGAATTAACAAAAAATCGAAACTGCCGTTCCAGGCGCTGTGACAGAATGCGCAAAAGTTTGCGTAAATGGGACAGACTGTCTCTTCTGACGATGTTCTTATGATTACCTAGTAATAATATTCACTAATGAAGAGATTATTCGAAAGAACATATTCATCTTCGTTCATTCCAGAACTGGGGCGATCATGGAAGAAACCAAAGGTGCACATCAGAGAATGATGAGGGCTGTGAAGTGCGAAATTCCGCTGGGGATCGCCTGTAGACAATCACAATACGAGCTTTCGGCAATAGAAAGCTTCTGCGTAGCCAGAAGGAGAATTGCATTCCATGCCGCGTATGCGCATAAGCCCCATGAACGTACTTTCCTGGAACCAGCGCTTCGATCGCTGAGATGCAAACACATCCATCAGATAATCGACCTTTTTCTGGCATAAGTCCGTTGGCAATGGGACATACAATCCCGGCTGGCCCAGGTCGCCATCGTACTTTGGAATCTCGTACTCCAGAATCAAGTGATCGCGAAAGGTATTCCAGGTCAATTCTGCAACTAAGCGATGGTCCTGATGTGCGTCTTTGCGATTATGCGTAAGGATCAAATCGGGAGAAACGGATCGCTTCATTTCTTCGAAAACGCCCTTAATTTCGGCGCCGACGAAGGGCATAAAAGAATCTTTGAAGTCTTTGAGTATGGGACCTTCCAAGCAATCGGAAGAAACGAACAGGTTAGCGCCCCGCCTTGCCTCGGCTTCTCGCGTGCCAATCGCACTCAATACAACCCAATGAAACTTGGAGCCTGGATAGAGCTGCGCGAGGCGCAGCACTGTGCCGCCACAGCCAATTTCAATATCATCGGAGTGACATCCAATGCAGAGCACGTTCATCGGCGTGGATGCCTTTTTGTTAAGCGTGACGTTAATCATTCCGCGCCTTCCGCTCCCAAGCTCTTAGTCTCGCAAGTGACTCACGAAACGGCTAGTGATTTATTCGTAACAAACTAAAACATCAACCAATATGTCGGTACAGCAAATCCCCGGCTGCCTTCAACAGGAAATCTGGGAGGTAGGAGCAAATTCTTGAGCTTAGAGGGCTTCGACGGCTTATAACTGGCCCGGGCTTATGAGGATAACGATAATAATTCAATAATGAGCGCGTCCCCCCAAGGTGATTCTTAAATGCAATCAAGCCGTGATCGTCAGCATCAGATCGACCGAGATCGAACTTATCTAGACCAAGCGCTTTCGCATTCTGAATAGCTCGCCAAAAAAGAAATGGCATCCCTCCCATCGCATGGAATCGCGTGTCGGAGCACCCATACTTGTACACGAGCGCGTTCTTGTGGCGGAGAGTCAGAATACTGGCAACAGGCCGGCGATTGTTTGATGCAACGTGAATCTTGAAGGCATCACCTAGGCAATCGCGAAGATTGCGAAACCAAGCAAACGGTTGCGGGGGAAGCCCGTGCCGGCGACGCGTCAAGAGTAGGAGGGAGTAGAACTGTTTCAACATCTCATCTGACTTCCCCGCTTCGTACGTTAACCCTTCTCGTTCGGCCCGCCGAATCTTTCTCTGCATACAGCTCGGATGCAACCCGCGAAATAGCATTTCCAAATCGGGCTGAAGATCCAGCTCGTGGTAAGCAAAGCTCTCGCTATTAGCAAGCCCGGCCCGCTCCTCGAGCCCCGGCACATGGGAGTTCAAAACTCGCAATTCCAAGTAGCCATAGTTTGCCCGAGAGCAAACCTGCGGTAGCTGTCTGAGCAGGTCGACGCATTCATCTGGCTCTCGCACGAGAGGCTGGCAATGGTCCGCAAACGCGACTGAAACCAATCGAGATCCAGTTAACCAGCTATCGATTCGGGAAAAAGGAATGCCATTCGTAAGGCGGCTATTCGGCGGAGAGGTCGTAAACGCGACGGGTTCATACTCATAAGTACGGCGCAAAGCGCTGAGCCACCCCGGGGTATGAAATATCGAGGCTCGGGGATGCCCTTCAAGAAGTTCTGTCCAGCGGGGATCCCGGAGGGGATCAAAGCTGTAAACGATCATTGCGGTTATTGCATAACATAACATCGTGCTCATTAACTGCAATCGACATGCTCAGCTGAGACATTGCTGTCCGGTCCTATGAGCTCTCGGTAAGGCTTCGAAAGGAGTCGCCAGCGATGGGATATGCTACTTCGCCATCGACGATTCAGGGATAAGCTAGTCACACCCCTTCGCATCCCTGTCCTCGAGTTTTCCATCAGTCACTGCTCTGACTAATCTCATCTCCCTTCGTTTGCGCCACCAGCGGCTAATCTTTCTGAGCAAAGTCGCACTCGTCGCGAAAATTCGATAGGTTGGGGGAAGTGCGCAAAGGAGTTTCGCTCTCTCGCTTGCACGATGTAATCGGGATGAACGATGAAGCAGATCAACCGTGATGAGTAGAGATGGTCACTCTTTCATAAACTCTATCGACTTGCAGCCAATGCCGGCTGCGCTTCCTGCCGCAGCGACTTCTTCCGACTTAATACAGATGACTTCCCTTTTGACTCTTTCCGACAACGTTGTGTGTGGCCAGGACCTACAAACGAATGAAGCGGCTCATTCACAAATTGCCTCTCTGAACTGCAAAATTCTTCTTTGCAAATTCAAGATATTTCTCTAACTTCCGGTTGGTTAACTCGCCGACATGCGGAATCACGGCCTAACATTCTAGAAATGTGGACGCTGACGTGCATGTGTTCTTTCGCCCAGCAAGAGTAATTACGGTCTTTCCCTGTGCAGGTCTAGAGATGAATAGCTCTGTCCATCAAGGAAAACTGGGCCCTAGGTCGGAATGGATACTGCTGAAAACTCTGAGGTTGGCTACTCTCCTCCCCGCGCAGGTTCGCCTGAAACTCAAACGGTTAGGTCTTTGACTAGCTTGTAGGCTCTTTTCTGTTCGGCTGCCGTGGTGACTCGGCTTACATCACAAAAGAGAGTCGTTGTCTTAGGGAAGTGCAAAGTTTTGCAGCTTCTAGCAAGTAAAGTTCCCCCTAAGCGAAATCTCCCTAGGTTGAAGTGTTGGATCTCAGGAAAGGGTTTTGCGAATTCGAGGGTCCAAATCTAGAGGTCTGCTAGCGAGCATCGCTGCCGCCGTAGCACTGCTTTGCAGTTGCGGAGGAGGAATGTCTTCCTCGAGCAATTCTACCTCGTCGCCAGCTGCAACCAACACACCTCTTGGCTCGAACATCTCTGTTCAGCCCCAGGATCCTACGACAGGTATATCCCCGGTCACACTGACTTTCAACAACGTAACTCAAAGCGGAACTACCACTTTAACGATAAGTGGCAGCGGGGCCGCATCTCCGTCGGGATTCTTCAGTGGGAGCCCAGCCAGGTACTACGATTTGTCCACGACAGCGGTTTTCTCCGGTCCCATTTCGGTATGCGTCAATTATGGAAGCGTAGCGTTTGCCGTCCCGCCGCAACTCTTTCACTTCAACGGGACATCGTGGATAAATGTGACAAGCTCGGTCGATACAGCGAACCATGTTGCCTGCGGTAGTGTTACTTCTCTTTCGCCATTTGGGCTGTTTCAGCAGATCCTCCAGCAATCGGTCACTGTAGCACCTTCCTCAGCATCAGTTGCCATAGGGCAGACGCAGAATTTCACTGCGATAGCGCACTACTCCGATAACAGTAGTCTGGACGTGACCAACACTGCGACGTGGACTTCGTCAGATCCGACGATCGCGACGGTCACCACCGGACTAGCGAATGCGGTCAAAGTGGGCGGACCAGTCACAATCACTGCGACGCAGGAAAGGATGACGGGAACCGCCTCGTTCACCGTGAACCAGGCCACGTCAACGACTGCTCTCTCAAGTTCGTCGAGTTCCTCAGTCTTCGGATTTTTCGTTAAGTTAGCCGCCAACGTGACTGCCGGTGGCGGCACCCCTACAGGAACCGTGGCATTTAAGGACAGTAGTACCATTTTGGGCAGTTCAGCAGTCGTGAATGGTCAAGCCGACCTCGG
>PSRH01000063.1 GCA_003175915.1 Candidatus Melainabacteria bacterium
CCGGTCGAGCCGGCGGCCACCATTCCATTTGCCAACCCTTGCGAAACTTGCTTGGTAGTAACGACAATCGAAGAGTCTTTCTTTCGTACTATCGCCCGACTGGGCTTTTCATCCATGGCCACGACTTCGGAAGCGGGCACGATCGAAATATTCAGTCCGGCAGTGTCATGACGCTGTAACTCTTTCTCGACCAATTCCGGAGGACCAACTAGTTGAATGGCGATGGCATGTTCTCTGGCAGCCAGAACCGACCCGTACACTACTTCCCGCGGGGCGTAATCGCCACCCATGGCATCGACAGCGATTGTGATCATAAGCCCCCCACTGCCTTTGTTGCCCCAGGCTGTGGGCGTGTTCGACCGTCCGCTTGTTGCGCCGCAAACCCCATATAAGCACTACGAGGGTATCGTTCCCCTGTGGAGTGTATCGACTGTAACAACCTCAACCCTTCTAAGCCGAGCTCACACTGAATCCGCAAGGAAAGCTACTCTCCAACAATACTGTCTCGACGCCGGGCAGGGCGACCTCGATAAAAACCGCAATTTATGCAAACTTGATGGGGTCTGGCCGGTGAGCCACAATTCATGCACTTCACCACCGCCAAAGGCGTTGCCTTCCAATGTGCTCTTCGTGAGTGCTGTTTCTGGTGCGAAGTTTTCTTCTTAGGAACAGCCATTTCTTTATTGCCTCCTCAGTAATTTCAAGAACTTGTTATTATCCCTCACTTTTGTCAGGTTTCCTCGTTTGAAAACAGAGTCTTTAAGTTCTTCCAGCGCGGGTCAATAACCATTGGCTCTTCAGACTTTACATCACAGCCGTCTTCGACCGGCGATTTGCCTTGAGGCGCTTCATTTTTGCTCTTTGGCGGCCCCGGGCAATCGGCTCCGCAGGAACAATAGGAAGGTGTTGCCAGTGTTACAGCTTGATACACTACGTCCGAAACATCTATGACACCTGCATAAGGAATGGCCTCAACGAAGTCTTCCTTCAATAATTCGCGTTCACGATTATCTTTGCTTTCGCCTCTTAGATAATCCTCATAAACAAATCGCTCATCAAGCTCCAGGCTCAAAGCCTGGAAGAAGGGGGCCAGGCAACGGTGGCAGCTCAGTTTCAAAAGGGTTTGCACCCTCCCTACCACCTGAGCACCAGAGGCACTGACCGAAATGACCAAATCACCCAATATGGGCTTGATCGCTTCGGAGTTAGGCAGCGACTCGTTGAAGGCGACCCGTAACCGTTGCTGCGGTAAGGCCCGAAGATCTTCTAAACTTACTTTCAAAGCTTTTGCCCTTACTCTTGAGGGCCGACTGATTTGGGCGGCACTGAAGCGACGAAACTCAGTCCGGCTAATGACTTAGGTTTCTCACCCCTTGATGAGTGATCATACAACAAGAGTGCCTCAGCCCGCAGCGGAGCGGTTGAATTGAGACGAACCGAGCAATCGTAAACAATGAATCAAACATTGGTGAAACGAATTCTTAAGTGCAGCTGGGTACTGCCCATCTGCGCTGAGCCAAAACGGCACGCCGCCTTGTTATTAGAGGGAGAAAAAATCGCGGCGGTTATTGACGCCGAACAAAGCAAATTATCCGACGATGCAAGCAATCCCAGCGTGCACGACTACGGCGACGCGGTTATCTGCCCCGGCTTAATCAATCTGCATACACACCTGGATTACTCACTTCTGCCATCGTTTGAGATAGGCAAGGGCCTTTTGCCGTGGACAAAAGCCTTGATGCAAACCGTCGTAAACTGGGGCGCTTCGGACTGGCTTACCTCAGCGCTTCAGGGTGCAAGAAAAGCGGCTGGCTATGGCACTTCCTTTTTAGTGGACAGCTCCTACTCGGGAAGCGCTGCGCATGCACTCGCCGAAGTTGGCTTGAAGGGACTTATTGGTCTTGAGCTATTCGGCATCGATGAGGGAAGAGCAGAAAATATCTGGTCGACCTGGCTGGCAAAATACCAGTCCCTTATTACTAGCGGCAACGCTAAGCTGGATGAGGCTTTGCAATGCGGCAGAGTAGAAATTACCGTGTCGCCCCATGCACCATACACGGTGTGCCCTGCCCTGTGGCAGTTGGCCAATAAGTGGGCGGCAGAAAACGATAGGCTGGTTTTGACTCATCTGGCCGAATCCCAGCAAGAATGTCGTTGGTTTGTCAGCAATGACCAGGAAATGACCGACCACCTTCGTTTCGCCTTCGGCAGCTTCCGGGGTGCTCAACCATTTGACGAGGACATCCTCTCTTGGAAACAGTCCGGCTGCTCACCGGTAGAGCACTTAGATCGGCATCAATTGCTGAATGCCAATCTCCTCAGTGCACATGCCGTAGCCGTGAACGATGATGATCTCGCCAAACTCGGCAGCCAGGGCGTTTCCGTAGCTCATTGCCCGCGCAGCAATGCCCGCTTGCGCAACGGTTATGCCCCTCTGGAAAAGATGCGCACAACCGGTCTCAAGCTCGGGTTGGGCACCGACAGCTTGGCCTCGTGCGAAGACCTGGACATGTTGGCGGAAGCTCGCTTTGCTGTCGCCCTCAATCAGGCCGTCAATCCGGACAGCACTTATGGTCCGCGCCAGGCTCTGGAGCAGATCACAATCGAAGCAGCGCGCTGCTTACGCAAGGAGAACGAAATTGGCTCACTGGCGCCAGGGAAAAGGGCTGATCTAGCCATTTTTCAGATTGACGATCGCCGGCAAACAAAAGGCGCTTCTGAGCAAATTGACCCCTATGAACTCCTGGTCGGTGGACATTGCCGGTTGCGCGAACTATTGATTGACGGCATAAGCCGTCACAGCAACGGGCACGATCAGCTTGGCTAAACAGATGCCACCGCTCTCCTGACAACCATCCGAGTCGAATCTGGCAAAAGTCTCTAAAAGTGCCCTGACGGGCTCGTCCATAGGGTTGAATCAGGTTTAATCTACTTTAGTGTAGGGTAGAAAGGGAGGGCAGGCATTCCTGAGGACGGGCAGGACCGATGTCCAATAAGAGTACGGGAGCTCAAGTTCCACGCGTAGACCATGTTTGCAGCGGCAGAACCTGCATGTTTTGCCGTGTCTTGAATAACCCCGACCGCCCCAAGTTAGTCGGCTTCAGTCCGATTGTCGACGAACGAGTCTTAAAGCGCGTCAAAGATTCTGAACACCGCTCGACAGCTGGTGATCCTGACACCACTCTGGAAGTGGGCAGCAAAATCGACGAAATTGAAAAATTGGCTCTATTGGACGGACTGACTGAGCTTTACAACTCCCGCACGTTTATGAAAGAGCTTGATGATGAGCTCAGGCGCGCCAAGCGTTACAAACGGGCTCTCTCGATTTGTATTGCTTCCATCGATGATTTCCGGGAAGTGCAGGGTACCTATGGCGCCGTCGCCGGCGATCTGGTTTTACGTGTTTTCGCCAGCTTGCTTCACACCACCGTGCGCGACGTCGATATTCCGGCCCGTTACAGTGGCAGTGATCTAGCCGTGATTTTCCCTGAGACAAATCTCGCCTCGGCCGGCGTTGCCGCTGAACGAATTCGACAAAAAATTATCAATCAATCAATTGCCTATAACTGGCAGAGTTTCAAAGTGACGGCTAGCTTTGGCATTGCCGCCTTTCCCAACCATGGCACCGAGCCAAGCGAACTGATAGCTAAAGCAATGGGCGGACTGGAAATGGCACGACAACGCGGCCGAGGTTATATCTGCTCACCTTAGCAGCCGGGCAATACGGGTGCATGCCCCTAGAGCGTTTGCGCAGTGGCAAGCTTGTCAAGAAACTTCTCGCCGGCAAAGCCGCGCCCTGCCCTCGGCTTCGCTTGAGTTAGAATGTAAATTCTGCCCATCGCTCTCGATGAGGCAGCATTCACATGACTGAACACGCGTCGATGGGGCGCTTCTCAAAGGGATTACTGGTTAAAAGATGGCAAAGCAATGGCAACCGTTGACCACGCTTACGGATTTTGTTCGCAACCTTTTTAAGGATTGGAAACCGATCGCTGTCATAGGCGTTTTGCTTTGGTCGGTGTTCACCCTGTTTCAGATTGAGCCGGAGCAAACTCTCAATCGATGGCAGGAGCTCGCTGCCCTCAGCCCGCAAGAATTGAAAGTTCGCGTTCAACAAGACGCCGAACATCTCAAAGAATGGCCGAAGATGAACAACTACGAGCGCGAAGATACGGTCAAGCGTATGCTCGAGGAAGCTCAAGTAGCGAACAATATCCAGGTGCTTTACAGACACAAGGGTTACGTTCTCTTCACCAATCTCAAACTCGGTCTGGATCTACGCGGCGGCAGCCAGCTTCTCCTCCAGGCTTTGCCGGCACCACCTTTGGTGCCAGAAATCACCCCTGAGGTAATGAGAGGGGTCGAGACAGTAATCAACAACCGCGTCAACAGCCTTGGCGTCTCCGAAACGGTTGTGCAAAGATCCGGCAAGGATCGATTGATCGTTGAGCTGCCTGGCATCAAAGATCCTCAGCAAGCAAAAGATAGAATCGGTACCACCGCCCTGCTTGAGTTCAAGGAACTGGCAATCGATAAGGACGGTAAACCCTATTGGAAGGGAGTCGGACTGACGGGTGCCGAATTCAAACATGCCCAGGCCGTACCGATGGTAGGAGGCAGCGTCTGGCGAGTCAGCTTCGAATTCAAACCGGAAGGGGCGAAGAAATTTGGTGAGCTGACTTCTCGTTTGGTCGGCCAGCCAATTGGTATATTTCTTGATGGAATGCCAACCGATCGTGATACTGATGGCTCACCAATGCCGGTTGAGCGCTACCGGGGAGTCATCGTGCGCGAACCGATCTTGGCGGGAACCGGTGAAATTACCGGTAACTTTTCGAGAGACCAGGCAATTGATCTATCCAGCAAGTTAAACGCCGGTGCCCTACCTGTGCCTGTCAAGATTCTAGAAGAGCGAACCGTGGGAGCCACTCTCGGTCAAGACTCAATTCAAAAGAGTCTGGTTGCCGGCGCCGTTGGCATTGCCACGGTCATGCTCTTTATGGTGGTGGTTTACGGTGTTCCCGGACTGGTGGCTGACCTGGCTCTGATTCTCTACACTATGGCAACTCTGGCCATATTCAAAGCCGTCCCTGTCACCCTTACCTTAGCCGGCATTGCCGGTTTCATCCTCTCCATAGGTATGGCGGTGGACGCCAATATTCTTATTTTTGAACGGACGAAAGAAGAATTACGCGGCGGCCGGGCCCTGTATATGGCTATAGAAACAGGCTTCAAGAAGGCCTTTTCCTCCATATTCGACAGCAACGCTAACAGCCTGATCGCTTGCTCGGTACTCCTTATGTGCGGCACATCAATCGTCAAAGGTTTCGCGCTTACCCTGGCAATCGGTGTTCTGGTCTCCATGTTCACAGCCATCACTGCCACGAGAACCCTCCTGCACCTGGTGCCAAGAAATTTGGCACTGTTCGGACAAAGGTTCGGTCAGAAGTCGGCAACACTGAAGAGCAAGGAGGCTGTATGAACAGACCTCGCATAGACCTGGTGAAATATCGTTGGATCTGGTTTGGTATTTCGCTCGCCATATTGATTCCTGGCGTAATAGGCATTGCTATCTGCCTGGTGAAATTTCATGCGCCTCTGCGCCCTGGCATCGATTTCACCGGTGGTTCAATCCTGCAATATCAATTTGAAAAAGCCGCTCCTCTTGACACGGTGAGGAGCATCCTCACCGAAAGTGGCTTTGCCGGTTCGCAAGTGCAATTAGCCACAATCGCAGGGAATGAGGTCGTGGTCATGCGCACCAAGGCGATCGAGAATGAAAGTGAGAAGCGGCAGCTGGACCAATCGCTTCAAACACAACTGGGCAAGTTCAAAGCCTTGTCCGTAGATAAGGTGAGCGGAACGATCGGACCTGAGCTTCTGACAAGCGGGCTATTGGCGCTGATCTTCACCTTTTTGATGATGGTTGCATACATCAGCTATCGATTTAAGCTTGATTACGCAGTCTGCGCGATCATTGCTTTGATTCACGATGCCCTGGCTCTTTGTGGTATTTTCGCTTTGCTGGGAATCATTATGGGCACGGAAGTGGATAGCTTGTTTATCAGCGCAGTGCTAACCGTAATCGGATTTTCCGTGCACGACACAATCGTGGTCTTCGATCGCATCCGAGAAAATGCCAAATACGTTGGCAGTAAAGCCATCGATCCGCAGACCGGCAAGGACTACAAGAAGACTTTCGGAGATGTAGCTAATGACAGCGTCAATCAAACCCTGACGCGTTCCATTTATACTTCCTTGACCGTGATTATCACCCTTTCCGTCCTCTATCTTTTGGGTGGAGTGACAACGCGTGATTTCGTCCTGGCCATGCTCATTGGCATCATCTCGGGAACGTATTCTTCAATCTTCAATGCCAGTTGCCTGCTAGTTCTCTGGCGAGAGCTGAAGTCCCAGCGCCGGGCAAAAATGGCCTAGATTTTCTTCCTTTTGCTTTGGTTTGTTCTTGAGGGCGGTCGTATAGAATATTTGTATAAATTCGTCCAAGGTGTATGTTTTAAGTTCTCGGTCCTTTAACTAGGACACCTAGTGGAATAAGGAAGTTTCAAAGAACATGGGGAAAGAAGAACTGGAAAGGCCAATCTCTGACGAAGAAAAGTGGGATATCATCACCCGACCTGAAAAACTGGGCGAAATTCTCCTCAAGCAGGGAAAACTTACCTTAGCGCAATTAGAAGACCTGATTAAGCAGCAAGAGGCTTCCGGGATGCCCCTGGGCGAGCTTATCCTTTCCAAGGGAATTATGTCGCGGGCCGATGTCTTGACGGCCCTAGATTGGCAGCATAAGACCGACCAGGTGATTATTGATTCCTTGACCGAGTTGATTCATCACCGCAAGAAAGAAGCTTCTCAAGAATCTTAATTTTCAGGAATTGAACTTCAAAGGCCGTGTCGCAGTTATCACCGGTGGCGCCTCAGGAATAGGCAAGGCGGCAGCATGCGAATTTGCCCGATTGGGTGCCGACCTGGCAATTATCGACACTAACGAAGCTGGTGCTCAGCAAGCAGCGGCTGCCCTGGAAAGCCCCGGACGCACTTGTCTTTCGGTGAGGGCCGATGTGGGCAAAGCGGAAGATGTAGAGAAAGCCATCGAAAAGATCAGATCAAAACTGAAACGCATTGACTTTCTTTTCAATAATGCCGGTGTTGACCTGGTCGCTCCTTTGCTTGAAACCAGCGAAGAGGACTGGGATCGAGTAATCGACACAAATCTGAAGGGTGCGTTTCTGTTGGCAAAAGAAGCCGTGGCCGCAATGCTAGATACCGGTAGTGGTGTCATAGTCAATAATGCTTCCGACGCCGGATTGCGAGCGTTGCGTCTCAATACCGCCTACAGTGTGGCAAAGGCGGGTCTCATTCACTTAACCCGCTCGATTGCTCTCGATTACGGTTCCAAGGGAATTCGCTGCAATTGCATCTGTCCCGGCTGCATAGACACACCGCTTTGCCAGCAGTTTAACGTCGACCTTGGTGCCAGGCAGGGTAAATCGGGTGAAGCGCTCTTCCAGGAATTCATCGAGCAAAATGTGCCCATGCGCCGGATTGGCACTGGCGAGGAAGTGGCTTCTTTAGTCGCTTTTCTCTGCTCCGATCAAGCTCGCTATATAAATGGCGCCATTATACCTATAGATGGCGGATTGACGGCGGGAATCTAGTTGAGCAGATTGAACCTTTCAACTAGCCGCTCTCGCTGAATATTGTGCCATCGCCCATTCTGCGTGTTCTCTCAGCATGGGATCGCTTTCACTATCCCTGTATTGCTCGATCCTCTCGATGACGTGATCAGGCCTGCTTCCCATAGCCTTTTGCTCTCTCAGTCGATTTCCCAAAACCACCAGAGCATTGCGCAAGAGTCCTCTTCGTTTTGGTCTTCTCAGAGCCGTGTGTCGGAAGCGTGTGAGAAACTCTTCTTCGTCTTTAATTTCCAAAAGCGAAAGTAAGTCTATGTAATGGCCGACACCGGATTCTGGCTGAAATTCAGGCCAGGGAGTCTCAGGCGGTCGCTGGTTGTAAGGGCAGACTTCCTGGCAGACATCACAACCAAAGAGCCACTGACCAACCTTTGGTCTGAGTTCAATGGGAATTGCACCTTTGTTCTCTATGGTCAAATACGAAATGCATAGATTCGAGTTCAACTGTCCTTCGGGAAGAATTGCGTCGGTTGGGCACTGGACACCGCAGCGAAAGCATTTTCCACAGGTGCCGACATAGGGTTCGTCGGCATCGAGGGGCAGATCGGTGAGCAATTCTCCTATGAAGTTGAAAGAACCCATGAGCTTGGGTCCAATGATCAGCGTATTCCGACCAGCAAATCCGAGTCCATGCCGGGCAGCTAAACTCCTTTCCTGAAGCGGAACATCGTCTGTGTACGCCTTCCCTAACAAAGGTTGTCCAAGCTCGGTCTCAAGAGCAGTCTTGAGCTCGCGTATTTTCTTGCGTAAAACAGCATGATAATCAAGTCCGACCGCATAGCTTGCTACGCGTCCAAAATAAAGTCCTGGGTCAGGCGGCAAGGGCGTGTAGTAGCTCACGGAAACGATAATGGCCGAACGAGCTTCCGGGAAAAGCAGTGCCGGTGAATGTCGCGCTTTTGGATCGCGCTTTAGATAATTCATTTCGCCAGCGTAGCCTTTGTCGATCCACTCTTCGTAGCGCGCTAAGGAACGACGCATCGGTGTAAGGCTTGCGACTACGGTGCGTTGAAATCCAAGCGAACGCGCTAAATGCAAAATTGTTTGCTTCGTGTCCATCTATCGCTAAGTTACGATACTTATCTTGTCAGATCCGCGTCGGTTGCCTTGCCACTGCTTATCAAGGCTCGCACATCGAGCTTGCGCCATGGCATAAGTATGTACGGTTTAACGAACAGCACCCCGTCCTCCAGGCTAAAGGCGAAGACCTGACCGGTTTCTCGATCCAGATATACAAGGCATTCCCTGGCATCGCCAAGAACCTTGCTGGCGTCCCATTTTGCTCCGAGAAGATTCCAATGTAGCTGAAAGAACTGCTTGAACGGGTCATAGCCGCGCTGATCCTCAAGACTCGCTTGCAAATCTGAGAAGGGACTGAGTTGATTGCGTTTGCGGAAGAATACTTTCATGGTCAAAGGCCTGCCCCTTTGGAAGACCTCTGTTACTCGACCATGCCACTTGAGCGCATTAATCAGCGGTATGATGCCGAGAAGAAAAAGGGGGACTCCCGTGTACCAATGTCCGGTAACGATTAGCGCTGTACCTACAAGGGCGATCAATACTGGCCGAAAAACCGAGAAAACGGCAACCTGCCGGATAAGATGCTCAGTATCCATCTTGACTAATTGTTTTGATTGTTCGCTCATGATTAGGCTCAGCTATTGTGGGACTGACCAGCGCTATTATAAAGCCGGATCTTTTCGGGCCAAGGCACAGAGTCCCTGTGGATAGGTAGTTTGCTGTCAAAGTTGTGAGCATTAATCTAAATCGGCGTCCCGATGCTCCTAAAAATCGATAAAATAGCAAGACTGCCTGCCTGGCAATGAATATCGTGAGCACTGCCATTCCTGGCAAGGAATCACTATCTAGTACTGGAGATTAATGCGAGCGAGGAGAGAAACGATGACGACCAAGCAACTGGAAAAGCACATGTATTCGACCAGAATCGACATTCCGGAAGCCACCCGCGTGCGAGTCAATGAATTGCTAAACACTACTCTTGCCGCAACGCTTGACCTGTGGACGCAAGTGAAACAGGCGCACTGGAACGTCAAAGGGATGAATTTCTATCAGCTCCATCTTCTCTTCGACAGCATCGCTACCGCTGTATACGAGTACATTGATCTGGTGGCGGAACGGATTACTGCACTGGGCGGCGAAGCCCATGGAACGGCGCGTCAATCTGCCAAGACATCGTTCTTACCTGAGTATCCATCCTTGCCGATCAGCGAAAAGGATCATACGGTGGCTTTAGCGGAGCGTCTTGCCGCCTACGCGAAGCACGTTCGCGATGGTATCGCCAAGACAAATGAGTTGAACGATCAAACTACTAATGATCTCTACATAGAAATTTCACGCGAGATCGATAAGCAATTGTGGTTCATAGAAGCTCACCTGCAACAAACCAATCATTGAAAGCTGAGAAGCTTGATCTAAGGGATTTCCAGTACGACCTTCCTCAGAATCTCATCGCTCAGGAGCCCTGCCGCCAGCGGGACGCTTCCAAGCTACTCTGGCTGAACCGAACTAGTAAGGTGATAACTCACCATGTTTTTCATGACCTGGTGGATCTTTTGCAGCCATCCGACGTACTCGTCGTCAACGATACGAAAGTAGTTCCGGCTCGATTGGTAGCAACGAGGAATAGTGGTGGCAAAATCAAGCTCTTATTGATCAAGCCCGAAGCAGACAAACCCGGCGTCTGGCAGGCTATGGTCACTCCCATCAAGCGACTGAAGACTGACGAATCTCTGACACTACAAGTAGCTGGCAAAACGCGAAGTATTCGCGTTGCTGGTTTCGTTCTTGCCGAGGACGGACATAAAAGATTACTGGTTGACTTAGGGGGCCAGCAGGCGGTCTTTGAATTGTTGAATGAGATCGGTTACGCACCCTTGCCGCCCTATATAACAAGACAAATCGATGAAGGTTCGGACAGCAAACGTCAGGAAGATCTGGACCGTTATCAGACCGTGTATGCCAATACTGCAGGGGCGGTTGCTGCGCCAACAGCCGGGCTCCATTTTTCTCAGGAGTTGCTCGCTAAATTACGGGCCAAGGGAGTAACAATCTGCTCCATAACGCTGCACGTCGGGCCAGGCACTTTTAAACCGATAGCCGATTCGATAGAGGACCACGTGATCGAGCCGGAACAGTACTCGATCCCAATCACCACTGCCGAAACAATCAATAAAGCGAAGTCTGAGGGACAGAGAATCATTGCTGTCGGCACAACCACTTGCCGCGCTCTTGAAAGTGCCACTGCTGAGGGAGTGTTGATGTCCGTACCAACTGCTTCCACTTCACTCTACATTCGACCGGGCTATCAGTTCAAACTAATCAGCGGGTTGATCACCAACTTCCATTTAAGCGGCTCAAGCCTGCTTCTCCTGGTTGCCGCATTCGTTGGGCGCGATGCACTAATGGACGCCTACCATAGAGCAATTGAAAGTAAATATCGCTTTTTCAGCTATGGGGATGCCATGATTATTCTCTGATAGCTTGGTTGATTCACCAGTACTTTACAATTTACTGCTATT
>PSRH01000128.1 GCA_003175915.1 Candidatus Melainabacteria bacterium
GAACTAGGCATGAAGCTTGTGTTCTGGCTTGCCTTTTGTGGCGTTAGATCGCGATTTCTCAACTTGCAAGTATTGGCCAGCTTGCCGGCAATCGCTCAGGATCTGTTCCTTGAGGGCGGCCACTGAATCGAATTTTTGTTCTTTTCGCAAGTATTTAAGAAAGCAGACTTCAAGCTTCTGATTGTAGATATTTTCGTTGAAGTCAAGGATATGCGCTTCGACCAAAAGATTGCTGGAATCCCTTCCTGAGCTGGCGGCCTCTTGTTTGAGCTTGTCGGAAGCGAAAGTCGGACGCAAGCCAACGTTTATCACGGCAGGCATGGCTTCTCCTTTTGCCAATCTTGCCGTTCCTACGTAAACGCCTCGAGCTGGAATGACTTGATACTCTTCTGTTGCCAGATTGGCAGTCGGTATACCAATGCTTCTGCCTCTGGCGTCTCCGCTCACCACCTGTCCGACAATGGCATATGGTCTAGATAGAAGCCGATTGGCTACTTCCATTTCGCCGGCCACGATTGCTTCTCTGATTCTTGAGCTGGAAACTTCCTGACCATCGACGAATATGGGCGGGGCTACTTGCACAGAGAATCCCAAGTTTTTTCCCAGTTCGGCCAGTAGTTTCGGGTTACCCTCGCGGTCTCTACCGAAGTGATGGTTGTAACCTACCGAAATAAACTTAGCTCCCATCGCCTCAACCAGTATGTTTTTAACGTATTCAGCGGGGGTCAGGCGGCATAGCTCTTCGGTAAAGTTGAGGACCAGTGCCGCTTCGACGCCCAATTTCTCAAATTGGGCAAGGCGTTGATCGATCACTGTCAGCAAAAGCGGCGAGGAGCCCTGGGTGAGAGAACGAGGATGATCCTTGAAAGTGACCACAGAGGCCACAAGTTTTTGCCTTCTAGCCTCTTCAACTGCGGCGCCGATGACAAATTGATGACCTGGATGTACTCCATCAAAGAAGCCCAGAGCGATGGACGAGCGCTGAAGCAGCCCTAAAGTGGCGTCGTAAAAGGTTTCCAAGTAAACACACTTCCGTCTGAAAAGGTAGCTTGATTTAAAGGTGAGTATTGCTATTCAGTCAAGTAAGGCCAATACCCTAAATTCTGTCGGGCTCTCAATTTAGGAAGAAGCTCACCAAGTTATCTAGTATAGCGTTAAAGGGCGATTTGTTGGCTTCAGAACCTTGAACCAGGGTGATTTTCCCGGCAAAAACGCGATAAAAATCAATAGATAAGTTTCATCTCTATTGCATCATTTCTTCGCAACACTTAGGTAATCGCCCTTGTGTCAATAGAGCGTCGCGAAGCCAATTGTGCTAAAATTTGCCCTATCGGAATGAAGTTTGAAGAGTTGATTTGTCTCTGTTGCCTAAGCCGTTACTCTAACGCTAAATGAGTTCTAGCACGGTCTAAAGTGTGGATCTCGGCCTAGAGAAGTACGCTTGTGAGTTGACAAAGATGGACTGACAAATTAGGGATTCGGTGGATTAAGCATGGCAAAAAAAGGGTCTGGTGACGGTGGCACTAATGGTGGCTCACCTTCCGACTATAACGCAGCGTCGATTGACGTATTAGAAGGTCTGGAGGCAGTAAGAAAGCGTCCAGGTATGTATATTGGCACTACCGGGCCGGGTGGTTTGCACCATTTGGTCTGGGAAATTGTCGATAACTCTGTAGACGAAGCTCTTGCCGGTTACTGCAAGAACATAACCGTTACGGTCAATCCCGACAGTTCCGTCACCGTCGTTGACGACGGTCGTGGTATTCCGCCGGGTGTGGTTGAAAAGACCGGAAAGAGTGGGATCGAAACCGTGTTCACCGTGTTGCACGCCGGAGGCAAATTCGGCGGTGGCGGATATAAGGTTTCAGGGGGACTGCACGGTGTCGGCGCCTCTGTAGTGAACGCCTTATCTGAACGGCTGGATGTAGAAGTCTGGCGGGATGGGAAAACTTACACTCAGACCTACAGGAGAGGGGTTGCGGACGGCGATATTAAAACAAAGGGCTCAAGCGATAAGACCGGCACAAAGGTAACCTTCTGGCCTGATAACGATATTTTCCACGATGTCGACGAAGAAAACGAGCGCAAGAACATAGTAGTTGAGTGGCATACTCTGGAAGAGCGGCTAAGGCAGATGGCTTTCCTCAATAAGGGTCTGTCCATAACCCTGATCGACGATCGCATCAGCGATCCAGAGAAAAAGACGGCCACCTTTCACTACGAGGGCGGTATAGCCAGCTACGTGGAATATTTAAACGATACTCGTGACACGCTGCACAAACCGCCCATTTATTTTGAACAGGAACGAGACAAAGTCATAGTCGAATGTGCCTTGCAGTGGACCGGTATGTATGCCGAGTCGATCTACACCTTCGTCAATAACATTAATACTCACGACGGTGGTACTCATTTAACCGGTTTTCGCAACGCCCTTACCCGGGTGATCAACGACTATTCGCGCAAGGCGGGTTTGGTCAAAGAAAACGAACCAAACTTCACTGGTGAAGACGCCCGCGAAGGCCTGACGGCGATCATTAGCGTTAAGGTATCGGAGCCCCAGTTCGAAGGGCAAACAAAATCCCGCCTTGGTAACAGAGAAGTGCAGAGCATAACGCAAGCGGTAGTATCTGAATTGCTTGCCGACTGGCTGGAGCGCAATCCAAAGCCGGCCAAAGAAATCATCAACAAGGCTCTTCAAGCGCGACGAGCTCGCGAAGAAGCTCAAAAAGCTAAGAACGCGATTCGCCGGCAATCGGCCCTCGAGAATTCATCGCTGCCTGGAAAACTGGCAGACTGTTCCGATCGGGATCCAGCCAAATGCGAGATCTATCTTGTTGAAGGTGACTCTGCCGGTGGTAGCGCCAAACAAGGACGCAATCGATCCTTCCAGGCAATCCTTCCCCTGCGCGGCAAAATTCTCAATGTGGAAAGAGTACAGCCGAACCGCATCTATGAAAATGCCGAAGTACAGGCCATGATTCAGGGAATTGGCTTGAGCGTCAAGGAAGACGAAGAAGACAAAGAAAACGGCTCCTCTTCTAAGGGCGGCGGGTTGTTGCGTCCCAATGCTGAAAACCTCGACCTTAACAAACTTCGCTACCACAAGATCATCATCATGACGGACGCAGACGTCGATGGCAGCCATATTCGCACTCTCCTGCTTACCTTCTTCTTCCGTTATGCCAGAACCTTAGTGGACAAAGGCTATGTATATATCGCCCAACCACCGCTTTATAAAGTGGAGAAGGGTAAAAGAATTGAGTACTGCTACAACGAGCATAAGCTTGAGGCGGTAAGGGCAGAATTGGGCGACAAGGCGATCATCCAGAGGTTCAAAGGTCTGGGCGAAATGATGCCCGAGCAACTCTGGGAAACGACGATGAACCCGGAGACGCGCACGCTCAAGAAAGTTACCGTCGCCGATGCCTCGGAAGCGGATCACATATTCGATCTGCTTATGGGTGAAGCAGTCAGTCCAAGGCGAGAGTTCATCGAACGGAACGCTCACCTTGTGGCTAATCTAGATGTCTAGAAAAGTTCTTGCACCAGGAGGTGGCGGATCGTGATCAACGTAGCTAACGTTGTCACTATTGCCCGATCTTTTCTCGCCCTGATTACTGTTTCCTTGCTGTGGTCTGCCGATGAGCGCATTCTCTGGTGCTGTTTCTTTTTAACTATTCTGGTCATATATGCTGATGCTCTCGATGGATACCTCGCCAGAAAACTGAAGCAGGCATCAAAGTTTGGCGCGGCCCTTGATATTGCTGCCGATCGATTGATTGAACTGATCTACTGGGTAGTTTTCGCCTGTCTTGGCTGGATTCCTGTCTGGATACCAATATTGTTTCTTGTGCGCGGCATCTTTGTAGATGCAATTCGCGCTCATTATGGTGAACAAGGATTGACCGCTTTCGGCGACAAAACTATGATGAAGTCACCGATAGGCAAATTTCTCGTTGCCTCAAATTTCAGCCGCTTTAGTTATGCAGTTGCCAAAGCTGTTGCTTTTTGCCTCTTGATCTTGCTGCACATACCGAACCTGCATGTTCCGTATTTGGAGGCAATCACCGGCTTCTTTATCTACTTCTCCTGCGCCTTTTGCGTGATCAGAGGATTGCCGGTGTTAATCGAGGGAAGCTCTCTCTTCTTTGAAAATTCCTAGCTAACTCTGCCTGCTCGCAGCGTGAAAAGCAATGCACTCTTCGACTGCCTTCAAAATTGCGGCATCGTCAATATCATGGGCTTCATCAATAAATCTACAGGCACCCATAAGCTCAGCAGACATTTGCACGGCTTTATGGACCTGGGCGGAGAAACGGCTGTGCAGATGCCGGAAACATAACATCGCCAGGTCGTGGAGTTTCAGTTCGAACTTGGCTGCTCCCATTAGTTCAAACATCTTGGAATCATCAAAATGCTCACCACAAATGAGCAAATCGTAGTGGTTCGATTTGAGCAAAGATATAGCCTGGTCGTAGTGCTCAGCAAAATCCAACTGGTACTGATGCGATAACGCCTTTTTTAGCCGGTCAAATGCTTCTGGAGCATCTGCAACTAAAATTCTGCCTGGCATACTGAAAAGCTCCTACGAAATCCTTGTGTCCCTAGACGCAATTGCCGCCAGTTACCTTGCCAGTTTTCAGCTCGATCTGAAAATAAACGTTCTCCTTCCCGGGCACCGGACCGAAGGCGCGTCCGTAGACAAATGCCTCATTCACTCCTTCTACTGCCAATCCATCATGAGCTACATTTGCGTACCATTGCAATCCATCCTTGCCCCATGCCCAGATACTTGAGAAATCTATGAAGAGTAAAAGTCCCTGGTCGACAAGACTCTTGACGGACAACACTGGTGTACAGCGGACTATCGTCCATTGTTTGGGCGAGCCTGTATCAACTATAAAAGCATCACCGTCTGAGACGACACAAAGCGAATTAGGGTCAGGACAACTGTAGACCCCATTGCAATCCGAATATTCTTCTTCGGGATAGCCGTAGGCGAAAATCCCCAGCCATTCGTCCTGCCCCTTGGGAGTTATCCTGACGATCAGACCATCGAGGCTACCGGATTCGATTGCTCCCGGATAACACAAAAAATCCGCCTCAATCGGTAAGTCCTTGAGAAGCTCGACACCATATTCATGAGGGAATTCTAGGTAATACTTCGCTTCCATGCAGTTGTTGCCCTTTTACCCTTCCCAGCTTTGTTCTAAAGCGCTCAACACCTTACTACTGTCTCGAGTGATCGACGGTAGAGGATCATAGCCTGTTCCAATACTCGATCTGGACTCAATTGCGTTAAACATGGACGGTCCACGCAAGTCTTTTTGTAATGACACGGTCGGCAAGCAAGCTCAGCGTCGTAAATCGCTTTGTGCTGGGGACCATAAGGACTCCAGCGCCCAGGATCTGTTGGGCCGAAGATAGCCAGGGTTGGTGTGCCGACTGCGGCGCTCATATGAGCCGGGCCGGAATCGACACAAATCGCAAAGAGCAGATTTTTATAGAGAGCCATACTCTGCCGCAATGTTAATTTGCCTGCTAAGTTGATGGCCTTTACGCCAGCCTGCCTACTGAGGTTTTCATAGAGATCATAGTCTGATCGAGCGCCGGTAAATACTGGAATTAATTGTGCGGTGTCATGCAAAGAAGAAATTATTTTTGACCAGCTATCCAGTGGATATAGCTTGTCGGGATGCGCCGCCGCTGCATGAACAAGGTAAAACCGTGACCCGGTTTTCAGCTGGGGCACGATCTGATCAACTTGAGCCAGTTCGTCACTCGAAATCCAGGCCTCAAGATAATCATCAATTACGGGAATGTCGGCGCCCCGCAAAACGTCCAATGTCGAGATCACCTCATGCTTGTCTGCATCCCAGGGAACCGTCTTTGTCAATAAAAGATCCCTGCCCGGCATGCTGTAACCGATCCTGTTTTTGGCGCCGATCAAGTAAGAAAGTAAAGCGGAGGATAAGGAACGTTTGAGGACAAAGGCCGTGTCATAAGCCTTTTCCCTCAGCTGAAAAACGTAGGAGAGAAAGTGCTTCTTTTGATTTTCTCCACGGTCATATTTGTGAAACCTGGTCGTATCAAATTCAATCAGCTCGTTTATGTAAGGACATCCTTGCAAGACCCGACCGCTTTGCGGACCAATGAGAACATCGATTGTTGCCTGGGGAAAAGCTGCCCTCAGGTTGCGCAAAAATGGCACCGTTAGAATGGTATCGCCGATGAAGCGGTAGCGAAGTACTAATATGCGGTCGGCTTTTAACATCGCTTCGGCTGTCATGCCTCCTCTTTTACCTGGCTGTGCCGGCAGCTTGCTTCCAGTGTGAAGCCGCTTGGTTCTGGTTGATTGTTTCAATAAACCTCTTAAGTGCTTCCGGAAATCCAGTCAACCACTCAGTATCCAACTCAAGCGCCAGAATCTTACTCTTCAGGGACGGATCATGCACTTTCACTAAATCCTTCTGGGTTGTGATCAAGAATTGGGCTGATCGGCCTGTCAATTCGGATTGAAGCCAGGCAAGATCCTGATCTGAATACCAATGATGATCGGGAAAGATTCGATCAATGACAATGTTGGCTCCCAATTCTCGAATTTGCTCTGGGAATGTTTGCGGTCGTGCCAAACCACAAAAGGTTATAACCCTCATGCCATTCAGTAAACTCAATGGGAAAACCTGCATTTTATCGCCGATATAACCCGACAACTGCTTAGCCGGGAATCGGCAGGAAGAGATATCGGTACCGCTTGAATGGTTGCGGATTAACTGTTTAAGATTCTCAAGGTGCTCGGGATCGAAATTAGTCGGTACCTTCGTAATTATTACTTGCGATGCGCGGTTGAGAGAGGCTAACGGTTCTCTCAATCGTCCGGACGGTAGAAGCGAATCGCGAGCGGGTTCATCGTTATAGTCTATTAGGACGATGTCGAAATCGCGTGCGAGAGAATAGTGTTGATAACCGTCGTCCAGGATGAAAACATTGCAGCCAAACCGGTTAATTGCCTGCAATCCCGCCTTATACCGATTAGCACCGGCCATAACCACGGCCTGATCAACTGCCTGAGCAATAGCCAGAGCTTCGTCACCGGCTTCCTCTACTGTGGCGAAATTTCCCTTGCCGTCACTGACGACGGAGATGTCTGTTGCGATCAGGCGCCGATAGCCTCGCAGAAGCACGCCAACGTTAAGCCCGAGTCCAACTAAATGGCGAGCCAGCGCGATTGCTACCGGTGTCTTACCTGTGCCACCGCAAGTGATATTACCAATGCTTATTACAGGCGCGGGAAGTTTGTTTCTTGTCCGGAAGCCTAAATCATAAGAGAGCCTGTCTGCTGTGCTGGCCAGTCCATATACGAGAGCGGCCGGGCTGAGCAAGCCAGCTTTCAGGTAGTCGATGCCGTTTTGAGGATTTCCCCAGCTCATATTGAATTGCCCAACCTATACCGTAGTTTTCTCAGCTTTCCTTTTGGTGGAGGCAGTTTGCTTTCGAGCTTCGACCAGGGGCTCGATCGATTGCAAAGCGCGCTCCGTGGCGCCTTGATTGTCTTGCAACCAGGCCCTGCCGCAACGGCCGATAGCCTCTTGCAGATCTTTCTGCGTCAATAAACTAAGGAGCAGTTGTTCAACTTCGAGACGATTGCGGCCAATGCGCAGGGCATTGCTTTCCATAAGCGTATTAGCTATGTCCCTGGTTTTGTAGAGGGAAGGCCCGCACACGACGGGTACGGAGTAAGCGTATGGTTCCACAAGGTTGTGTCCACCCACTCGAGCCAGTGTACCCCCCACGAAGGCTACCGAGGCGACGGCATAAAATTTCGACAACGAGCCAATAGTGTCTAGCAAGAATACATCCGAGCGGTCTTTGAATGCTTGCCCCAGTGAATGTCGCTTAACAGAGTATCCTCGTTTTCCGATTAAATCGGCCACCAGTTCGAATCGCTCAGGATGCCGTGGGGCAATAATCAGCTTGAGAGGCTTGGCACGATTTTCTGGTGCTTGTCGGAATTTATCCAGAACATCAAGAGCCAGCGACTCTTCTCCATCGTGGGTGGAGCCGGCGACCAGAACTAAATCCCCATTGCTGATGTTTAACTCTGAAGCAAGATTTGCTACTTGAATGCTGTCGAGAATGGCGAGACCATCGTATTTCAAATTACCGAATACAGCTACAGGAAGGTAGTCTCCACCAATAGTTCGATAACGCTTCGCTTCAGCCTGCGTTTGAGCGCCAATCAGAGCGAACTTGCGCAACATCGGGGCGGACAGCGGCTCGATCAATTTATGCCTCTGAAAAGAGCGCGGAGATAGCCTGCCATTGAGCATGACTACGCTCAGATTGCGCCTTCGGCACGCTTCCATAAAGGATGGCCAGAGTTCAGTCTCCATGATGCAAACCAACTCCGGGTCTATCAAGTCCAGCCATTTGCTGACGATCCAGGGTAAATCGAAAGGAAAATAGATGATTGTTGCCATCCGTCCGGCCCGTTCCTTAGCCAAAGCCTGGCCGGTGGCGGTGGTGGTGGAAATAACGATATCTTTGTCGGGAAAGCGCTTTTGATAAGCCTGAATAAATGGCCAGGCGGCGTTGAATTCACCAACTGAAACTGCGTGAAACCAGGTAGGGCGATTGAGTTTGCCTAACCGCATAGCCAGACCGCTCTCGATAAACCCGAGCTTTTGCGACAATCCCGCCCTGGCTTTTCGATTGAGAAGCAAAAATGGGCCCAAGAGAAGGAGCAGGACGCTAAGCCCTATCTCATAAATTAAGAGAAGAAATTGTTCCATAGCAGTAAGCCAAACCAATTGAAGCAATCAGTCTACCTTTCCCCCGGATGTCATACCAGGCTGCCTGCTTAAACCGCTTAGCTGAATCTTCTCAAAACCTAATCAATTGGCTCTTTCCAGCATTCGGCTCTCGAGGGCCGATCCTACTTCACTTACGGCCACAAAAGTTTCCTTAGCTGCTTCGATAATGCTTTTGTCCTCGGTTTCCGAAAACTCTGCCTCATTTAAGCCGCTGATGAAACTGCGCCAATGCTGCATGAATAATTCTCCGTAAGGGTCGAAATATCTCGTGCCGGCATCGTTAAACGAGTACTTTTGCTTGAGATTTCGAGCGATAAATTTGCCGCCGTGCTTGCTCCCCAATAAGACGTAATGGAAACCCAATAGTGAGCTGGGATTGTCTTTGGCGGAAACTTCTATTTTACGGATGAATTTTGCCGTGACAGGAAGCGGTTCTATGGAAGAAGGGTTGCTACCGAGGAACTCGAGATCTTCTTTCAAAAATGACTCTTGAAGCTGCTCTTGTCCGACGATACTAGCAAGACGCTTGTCGTTGGCGCCGAAATGCTTGATGTTTTTTTCCAGGACCGTGTGAACAAGGAAAAGCTGTTCGAGGTAAGCACCATAGTCAGCCAGAGAAAGGAGTCCATTAGCCAGGAGGCGCTGAAAATTGTGGCCCTCTGCCGAATCGTGCAGGGGTTTGGTTGAAGATTTCAGGCGTTCAGACAGGGTCATCTCCCTCGTTCCTCTCATTGTCAGGTCAGGGCTAATGCAAGATATTTTAAAGCATCGTCCTTTAAAGTTATCGAACTGAGGGATTAGGATGGCGCCTGCTTCCACTGGCTCAGGGTCTCGGACATGGCTTTGGCGAAGGGGATTCTTTCTACGTAGTTGAGCTCTCGTTCGGCTTTAGATATATCGAAGCCCTGATTCAGGGCAACCAGTCTGAAGCTGGCACGCGAATATTGAGAACAGCGCTCTTTCAGAAAACCGGGAGCAATTGGAGCGATCAGGGTGGCGGCTTCGACGAGCAATCGGGCCGTGGCTGTGGATATTCTCCGCCTAATATGAGGCAGGCCCAAGCCGTCGCATACGGCATCGAACAAGTCTTTCTTTGTGACAATTTCGCCGTCGGTCAGATTGTAAATTTCTCCGTAGGCGGTGGGGTTGAGCATAGCCAGTTCGATTGCTCTTAAAAGATTCCCTACGTAGATTACGTTTGTCTCTTTGTGTCCATCACCGACCAACACGGCGCTGCCCGACTTTATCGCTTTGATCAGCCTGGGCATCCAGGTCCTTTCATTCGGCCCATAAATAAAACCGGGTCGCAGGGCGGTTACCGCTATGCGGTTTCCAAGCCTCTGTTTCATCACTAGTTTTTCAGCATCGATTTTCGAATTGGCATAGCTTTCCCGGCAGTATTTCAATGCTTCTTCTTCAGTGACGCCATATCTGTCCTCTTCGCCTGTGATCACCGATAGACTGCTGATGTGGATGAAGTGCTTGACGCCGGCAGTAATGGCAGCGTTCAGCGCGGAGCGCGTGCCACCGACATTAATCGCGTCGAGCGTCTGTCTTTTGCCGTTCGGTTCGATGGAGGCAGCAGTATGAACAACCACATCCGCTCCGGACATGAGTTCGGCCAATCTGGCTTGATTACCCAGTTCAGCTGAAACAATCTCGAATTTATTTGGGCTGGTGCTGCCAATCCTAAGCAAATCCTCTCTCTTACTCGAATTGCGCACCAAACCGACAACGGAATAATTGCGCCTGAGAAGAAACTGGATGAGATGAAAGCCCACCAATCCGCTTGCGCCAGTTACAAAAACTTTTGTCTCACTCATCTCTAGTACACGGGCTCAAACTAGCATTTGCATTGAACAGTTTGCTAATTTTCTTCAGATACTAACATGTCAAGACCGCCAGTCCAGGGGGTGTTTGTGCGATGATCTCGAACGTACCAATTCTTAAGTTCGCAAACTTTTTGAGAAAGCAAAGATCGGGTATTGATCTGGCTGATTAAGCTTTGACCCGTTTGCTTAGCGGTATATAGGGTATGAGGCATATTAGAGCCTCAAACATATTCTAATGGGG
>PSRH01000204.1 GCA_003175915.1 Candidatus Melainabacteria bacterium
CGCCTTACTAGTTTCTTGAGTTTTTGCCCATGCGTAAGGAATGGAGTTGGCGAAAAGAGCAATTACCGCACCGGTTAGCGCAACCCCCTGCGCTGAACGAATTGAAACCATTTGCACCTTCTGGTAAACAAAACAGCTTAGCTGGCATTCTTTACTAACTACAGCATGTGAAGATCTTACCACTGCCGCTTCTCAAGCAAACCTTAGCGGAGCTGGCAAATATTCTAAAGCGAGCGACTTATTTAGGTGAACCAGCGCTTTAACGTGCGCGTCTTCGACTTTTGTTCCATAGTGTCCGCGGAACCTATCTCAGGGTCCCAGGTAGCTACGGATTCTCCCCACCAGGCCTTTAAGTCCGTGACAGTGCCGTCGCCGGAGCGCTTAGCCTTGCGCGCCACCTTCTGCTGCACCTCTTGAGCCATTTGGGTCAAGTTTGAGAGCTGCTCGTTGATTGGCTCGCTAAATTCTTTTGGTTGAAAACGGTTGGCCACCAAACGATCGAGTTCATCCTGCCAAGGATTGGCGATTCGGGCGGCAACATGGACCTGCTCGGGTTCCGGCTCAGGCTTCGCTTCAAGCTGCTGGTCCGGCTTAAAAAGGCGTTTGAGATTATTGAGCGTGGTGCTGAACACCCGCGACACGTTAGCGTTATTCATCCCGTGTCCCCTTCTCTCTGTCGCCATAAGTATGCCCAGCCAACTTCGGCCCTACCTAATTCCTATTTAAAGGCTAGCAGATCTAACCATTATTAACATTAATTAACTGCCTACGAGGCGCTCTCCATGGCGCCATTGACTCGCGGTCGAATGCTGGCAGTCGTGAAATAGGCATGGTTGAGGATCTTCTCGATCACAGGCGGAGAGAGGACATTACCTTCTAGAAGCGCCTGTCGCAGACGTTCCGGATTCTCCTCGTGCATCTTAAAGAGAGCCCGAGCGTCGTCCAGCCCGATCTGTTCCGATACAGCCGCAAACAAAGCGCCGCTTGAGGCGAGCAGTTGCTGGCAGCGCTCGTTGTCTACGGTAATACCGGCCAGGCATTTTTGATTGAAGGCAAAGAGGCCTTGTTTGAGAAGATCGATCGCTTGCACGAGATTGTGAAGAATGGCAGCTGCCATGGGATTGGTCTCCAGCTGACCGGCCTGGGCGGCCAGAGCAATGGACAGATCCATGCCGATGATTTGGAAGCAAACCATATTCAAACTCTCGGCCAGTAACGGTTGCGCTTCTTCTGGCAATCCATCTGGGAGCAAGGGCGAGGGCGAGAGCAGCACGGCAGGCATTTTTATTTCAGCAATTCCTGCTTCTGGTCCGGAATTGAGCAGGCGAAGATCGTTGGCTATCTTGCCAAGCTCGATGGCCAGTTGTCTCAGTGCCGAGGATACCTGCACGAAATCAGACATGGACTGGCTCATGCGCAAGAGATCTTCACCAGGTTTCAGGCGAAACTTGCTGAAGACGGAAAGCTTGTCGACCATGCGTGCTTGATAGGACGGGTGGGCATCCCATCCCGTGCCGATTTGGGTCCCACCGATATTGAGTTCGAAAAGACAATTGCTTGATTCCTTGAGATTTTTGAATGAGCGCTCAACCGTTGAGCCGAAGGCATTGAACTCTTGCCCCAGGGTAATGGGTACGGAGTCACGCAAGTGACTGCGACCGACTTTGACGATCTTGGCAAACTCTAGAGCCTTCCTGCGCAAAAGCCGTTCGAGATCGAGCAGGGCGGGTTCAAACTCTTTTAGTGCAGTGATCACGGCCAGTCGCATCGCCGTAGTGAAAACGTCGTTACTTGCTTGACTGAGATTGAGATGGCGGTGCGGGTCAAGCAGTTTGTATTCGCCGGCGTTGCCCCCTAACAGCTCTTCAGCGCGATTGGCCAGAACTTCATTGATGTTGATGTTCAATGCCAGACCGCTGCCCGATTGCAAGGGCTCGGCGATAATTTGATCACGCCATTGACCTGACAAAACCTCATCGCACGCCTGAACGATGGCATCGGCCAGTCGGGAATCCAACCTGCCCAGTTCACTGTTAACGGAAGCGGCCGCCTTCTTGACTAATACGATGGCCTCAATCAGCTTGGGATGATACTTCCATCCGCAGGTAAAGAGCTCGTCCCGCGCTCGGGCAGTTTGAGCGCCCCAATAAGAATTGGCCGGGATCTGGATCGGCCCAAAAGAGTCATATTCGATTCGCGCGTCTAAACGTTTTCCGCCCATCCCTTTAAAGCCTTGCCCGCTCGTTCCTTCTGGCTAAGAATACTCTGTGCGAGAAAGCATTCGCCCAGAGGCAATGCCTAAAAGAGATCTAAGACGATCTTCTTCAGCTGAGGATTTTTGCCGTCATATCTCTCCAGGAAGCGGGCTGCCTCTTTCTTGCCTTCTTTGGCACTGCCTGAATTTTTCAGGGCAAGAGCTCTCAGCAAGGGTAGGTCCGGGGCTTCCAGCCCAAGCTCGGTGCAGCGATTCAATTCACTGAGCGCTTCGCTGTATCTTCCCTTGAGGAGAAGCGCTTTGCTGAGATTGAGATGGGCCAGTTGACTCTTGTCATTGATTTCAATTGCCCGCTTGTAATCGAAAATCGCTTCGTCGTAATAATTTAACTTCAAGAGACTGTTGCCGAGATTGATTCTCAACTCTTCCGAATCCAATACCCGGCTTTTGGCAATGGCCAGGCTCTTAGCATATAAGGGAACTGCTTTGACAAAGTCCCCAGACTCATCGGCCAGGGTGCCAAGCAGAAAATAGCTGAGCGGATCGTTACCGAACTTTTGAGCATATTTTTCAAAACAAGTCCGCGCTTCGTCAAAACGCTTCTGGCTGAGCCAGGCACGACCGTCAACAATCAAATGTTCGTAGCTGGCATAATCACTGGCTTGCGGCTGACTATATGCCGCCTCAGTTAGCCCGAAGAAAAGCCAGGTCAAGAGTAAAAGTGGTCTTACGATCATTTAGTAGTGCACAAGTCCTAACTGATCCGGTGAGCTCTGCCTATCACTGTATATGGTGGCCGTTCCTATTATCCTAACTCGTGGGAGCTGATACACAGTCTAAATGTAGTGCAGGTGCTTGCCTCGCACAGGTGGCATGCCCCTCCGACAGTTCTGCCAGACACATGCTAAAGTGGCAAGTTAGGGCGTTCGCCCAGGGTCGACAGTCTTGAGACGATGCTCAAATGTCCGGCAAGGATCTTTCTATAGAGCAAGCTCCGCAACATTGTGCAAAATGTGGCAAGGCAATTTGTTTGCGCAAACAAGTGATAAACATGGTCCTGGGAAATACCGACGAGATGTTTTGCTTAAATTGTTTGGGAGCCAGTGAAGGAAACGAGCCCAGAGACGTTTTGTTAACGGCCAAAGATTACGTTAAGCGTCGCGAATGCTTTGATAAGGAGTGGAAAAAGTACGCTGATAAGAGTTATTGCCCCGATCCAGAGGGCTGCTTTATCAGGGATTGTTTTGCTGAATAAGGAGCAGGGCGGAAGATTGGAAGAAAATAAAAACCATCTATTAGACCTGCGCGGAGTAAGCTGCCCGATGAATTTCGTTAAGACTAAACTACTTCTTGACAAACTGGAAAGCGGCGCCGTTGTGGAAGTTTATTTAGACGCGGGAGAGCCAGTAGAAAGCGTTTCTTTAAGCATGATAGCCGAAGGGCATTCGGTCGAGGAACCGAAAGCCAGGGCTGATGGCGGCTTTTCGTTGATTATTCGAAAGGCTTGACTGACTCAGATTGACAAAAGGGCAAAAGCATTGGACTATTACCGGGTTTCAGGGAACTACTTTAAAACTTGGAGAAGGTCGGAATTGAAAGGCAGGGCTCCGAAGTCGTATTCACTGGCATTAATAGTGCCACTACTGGCGATTGCACTGGCATGCCCGATCGCCTTGGGGCAAGCAGCTCATGTGCCTACTGCGGCTGAGAAATTACGCGTTGCCGAACGTGAAGTTGAGGCAAGTCCGAGAGATCCAAAAAAGAGATTTGAATTGGCCGATGCCTTGAGGCTTTCCGGTGACCTGAAAAAGGCCTCCCAGGAATATCTCGATGTAACCAGCCTGGAGCCTGCCTATTACATCGCTTATCATCAGCTGCTGCGCAGCAAGCCGACAGAAGACCAGCTAGATGAAGCCTCAGACAGGCTAAAAAAACTCGAAGAAAAGCGGCCCAAGAACCTCATGCTCAGGGTTGCCTACTCCGAGATTCTGGAGAAAAAGGGTGACTATTACACCGCCGCCCGGGCGCTAGTAGACCTGCAATACTCGCACGGTATACCGCCGAAATACGAGATGAAAATCAATTCCCGCATTCACTACCTTCTCAGCAAATCTAAGGACGTGGCGTCAGCTAAGACCGCACAACATTCGCAGGAGCCAGTTGAAGACCCGGATGCCGTGCCCTTACCCTTGCCGGAATCGAGTTTCGATACAGGCTTGTCGGCTACAAAGCTGAAAGAGACGAAAGTTCCTGAAGGTTATGGGCATGCGCGTTTGCTTCCATGAGGCTGCCATGACCAGAAAGGAAGCCGGACGACCCTCCGCCCTGTTCTACCAATTAGGATGTTTGATTACTCTTATCGGTTTTACTTCGTGCAGCAACCGCATTACTGCGCCGCGAATGTCGTCGCCGGTTCAGGTAACCTCGCAGAATCAGCCAGTTAGCGCTCCTTCTCAGTTGGAGCCAGGTATGAACCAGAGCGACCTTGCGGTAGAGGCGGTCGTTTCCAACGCTTGCGTGGAAGCCTGGCGCAAGGAACTGTCCGGTGACGAGGCAGGTGCGGTCAAACAGCTAAAAGAATTGGACAAGAAATATCCTAGGGTGTCAACCGTGCGCTTCATGCTTGGGCAAGTTATGGAGCACTCTGGTAAAAAGCAGGAAGCGATTAAGTATTATCGGGAAGCCGTCCTGCAATCCGATTTCGACTCGATGCATGTATTTAAGTTGGCGGAGACGTTGCGCACCACGGGCAATGCAGATGGTGCGATTCCTTATTACCGCAAGCTCGTGAAAGGCGCTCCCGAGTTTACCGATGGCAAATTGGGGCTAGCGAAAGCTCTGCTTGCCGTTGATCCGAAATCGCCGGAAGCCCTTGGAATTTTGCGGCAGATCGTAAAAGATGAGCCAAAAAACAAGGAGGCGCTTGCCGCCCTGGCAGGAAAGCATTGAAAAGAGCACTTTAGGTCGGCTACCTGATTTAATGATAGTGGGAGGACTGCCTGAATGTTGCAAGAAAAGCTGACTCAACCAGAGAACAAACCCGATGTGGAAGAGATAGCAGTCGAGGGCTTCGACCACATCGAGTTTTACGTAGGTAATGCTTTGCAGGCGAGTTACTACTACGGTCGTGGCTTTGGGTTTGACCTGATTGCCTACCGCGGACTGGAAACCGGCAACCGCGACCAAGTCTCTTATGTAATGAAGCAGGACCATGTCAACATCGTTCTCACCGGCTCTTTGCGGGCTGATGGGGCTGTGGCTGAGCATGTCAAACAACATGGCGATGGCGTTAAGACCATTGCTCTTAAAGTTAGAGATGCACGGCTGGCTTACGACATGGCTCTTCAGCGCGGCGCCAAAAAGGTAGGCGAGTTTGAAAACTACGAGGGCCCAGATGGCGTTTTTCGAGCGGGAGCGGTGGCTACTTACGGCGAAACCGTTCACAAGTTTATCGAACGGCGCGATTTCAAAGGAGCATTCGCGCCGGGTTTCAACGCCGTGCAATCGAGCAAATCTAAGCCAATCGGACTGGCAGCCCTGGATCATGTCGTGGGCAATGTCGAAAAGGACAAGATGAAGGGGTGGGTAGAATTTTACGAAAAGGTCTTTGGCTTTCGCGTTTATCAGTACTTCGACGCTCAAGACATCAGCACTCAATATTCGGCACTGACATCGTATGTGATGGCAAATAAGAGTGGCAATGTCAAGCTTCCAATCAACGAACCGGCAGTTGGTTTCCGAAAGTCCCAGATCCAGGAATATCTGGATTACTATATTGGTCCGGGTGTGCAGCATATTGCTATTGCCACTCGCGACATCATCCCGGTTGTGGCCGAATTGCAAAACCGCGGTGTCGAGTTTTTGACTGTGCCGCGCTCTTACTATGAGGATTTGCCGAAGCGAGTCGGACAGATCGACGAAGACATTGAAAAGCTTGCTCGACTGGGAATCCTGGTTGACCGTGAGTCTGAGGGCTACTTACTGCAGATTTTCACCAAACCGGTTCAGGATCGTCCCACTTTATTCTTTGAGATCATTCAACGCAAGGGTGCCAAAGGTTTCGGAAAGGGCAACTTCAAGGCTCTCTTTGAATCGATCGAACGCGAGCAAGCTCGCCGAGGGAATCTCTGAAACACTTGCCGTAATCTTCTTCTGGCAGATAAAGGAAAGCGAAGAATATAGGGATGAGGAGCCGGCTTACGACTGATTGCCTTTTCCCAGGC
>PSRH01000111.1 GCA_003175915.1 Candidatus Melainabacteria bacterium
AAAAAGCCCTACTTTTGGGCTTTGTGTTGCAATACTGTCAGAAATCTGATAATCAATATGCTGATGAGTATGGCGGAAGGGGAACCCATCCATCTATATAAGTCAGTCAATGGGCAAGATTAGCAATATGGAAAATCAATCAGATGACGGAAAACTGAACCGGGCGTTCGCCGACAGCCTTGGTTATTTATTGACTCAATCCGGGCGCTTGTTCCGTGAGAATCTGGCTGAGGCCCTCGTACCATTGGGATTATCGCTGCCCGAATACGGCAGCTTGCGCTTGATATCTCTCAACACGCCCATGTCTCAAGGAGTTCTGGGTAGCCGTTACGGCATAGACAGAACTACTATGGTGGCAGTAGTGGACAATCTGGAAGAGCGCGGCATGGTAAGGCGCGAAAGAAGTGCGTCCGATCGCCGCAGCTACCGGCTGTCACTCACTGCCAAAGGGAAAAAAGTTCTCTCGCGCGCACTGAGAATTACCACTAACGAACAGCAAAAATTTCTGGTACCTCTAAGTAGCTCCGAATGGGCAATCTTAAAGGATTGCCTTGGACGCCTGATCGAAACTCACATGAAAGCTCCTGAACTGATTGAAGGCAAAGACAACGTAAAAACGGCAAGGCAGCGGAAAAGGAACAAAAACGCTTGAACGTCGAGCCGTATAAGTGTGTCTTTTCCAGACCTTTTCAAATCTGGCCATTGCCTGGCTGCCTTGAAACAGCTAAAAATAGTAGTGTAACGAGCTGAACCAGGATACGGTGAATACTTGACCAGTGACCTCAAATCCGACTATTCAACTGCACCTCTACCGCGTAGGCGCTGGAACGTCTTCGACCTGGTTACAATTTTTGGTGGAGACAGTGTGCCCGGCTATTTGATGTGCAGTGTCGACCTTTCCTGGGCGGAGGCTCTGATGCGAAAACTTGCCGAGCGAGGAATCCACGTTACCGTTACGGCTGTGTTGATCAAAGCCATTGCGCTTGCTCAGAAACTACATCCCTTGAGTCGCTCGATCATTCTTCCCTGGGGAAGGCTCGTCAATGTACCGCAAATCACCGCCGGCTTTACTGTGGAACGGATTGTTAACGGTGAGCCGAGCGTCTATTTCGGCACCATTTATGATCCAGTGGACAAGTCCGTCGAACAAATCGCTGCTGAACTACTCAAATACAAATCATCCGATATTGCTAGCGTTCAGCAGTTGGAGATAGAAGATCGATTTACCTCAGTTCCCTGGTTAGTGAGGCAGATTATCTTTCTCCTGGCCAAGTGCTTCCCGGCACTCAGGCTTAAATGCTTTGGAGCGACATTTGGTCTTAGCTCCCTCGGAAAATACGGTCCTGATTGGGTGACCGGTCCCTGTGTCTGCACCGCTACCTTTGGAGTGGGTGTGGCGGAAAAGAAACCTGTTGTCGATAATGATGTAGTGGCAGTCAAGTCTATGCTCAATCTGACGCTTGGTTTTGATCTTCGTGTTATGGACACGCATTCCGCTCAAAAGTTTCTCTTGGAAGTGCGTAAACTGGTCGAGGGCGGCATGGAAAGCGAGTTGCACCCAGCGTGAAAGCTTGTGTTCTTCTCTTAGGTTTGTTGTTTATTGGCGCTGCCGCTGTAGCGCAAGACTTACCTTTGCCGCCTTGCCAACCAGCCACAGGTCCAGGTGGTGCGGCTGCATCGCACGCTAAAGTGGTTGCCCGAAAATATGATCAAGGGGACGCTGAATATTGGCTTTTCGAACCAGCCTCTCCGTCGCCAATAAGCGCTCCGGTTGTCATCTTCACACATGGCTGGAGTGGTATGAATCCAAAGATTTACCAGGCCTGGATTGAGCACATCACCTGTCGAGGCAATATCGTCATTTTTCCTCGCTATCAAGCTGATCTGAAAACGAAACCGACGAACTTCACACGTAACGCTATTCTGGCCGTCAAAAATGCCTTGAATCGCTTGCAAACAGAGTCTGGACACGTGCGGCCGAATTTGGAAATGTTGGCCGTAGTCGGACATTCAGCAGGCGGACAAATTGCGGCTGGAATTGCTGCTCTTGCGAAATCCTATGGATTGCCTCCTGTCAAAGCAGTTATGTGCGTGCAACCGGGCAAATCGTGGGGACCAAAGCGCTTGCAGATTCCTCTCGATGATCTAAGTAAGCTGCCGGCCAATACACTTTTAGTAACTGTCGCAGGAGACCGTGATACCATTGCCCGCGATATAGACGCCAAACGGATCATTCGCGAATCGGTAAAGGTTTCTTCGCAAAACAAGAACTTTGTTATGCTTGTCTCCGACGATCACGGCGCTCCGCCGCTTATCGCCAACCATTTTTGTCCGACAGCGCCTGAACTTAAGGGCGGCCAACCCCAGACTTCCAATACTAGTTCTCCGCGATTGCCTGCTGCTGAGCCGGGGCATCCCTTTGCAGTCCTCTTGAGAAAAAGAATACGTCAACGATTTTTAGAGGTAAATGCGGAACAAGCTGGTAAAGCCGCCGGCAGCGAGAGACAATTTCACGGTGTCGATGCCATGGATTACTATGGACTTTGGAAATTGTTTGATGCCCTTGAAGATGCTGCTTTCTATGGACGGAATCGTCAGTATGCACTTGGTAATACCCCCGAACAACGCTTTATGGGTAAATGGAGTGACGGAGTTGCCGTGAAGGAGCTAATCATCCAATGAAAACCTCATTATTTCTCTACGGTATGACGTTCTTATTTTTGATTAAACCTGCTGATGCTCAACAACCCGACTTGAACAAATTGCTTGACTCAGTTGACCGCCCCTCGGGTTGGGCAAAAACTCCTGTATCGAATAGCAATCAGTCTGGTCAGTTCGCTAGCAAGGAATTCATGCACCACCATGACCCCTCCCTGCCACGAAATCAAATCGTGCAGCCGATGGGCGATCCAGCGAACATGAATGCTGGTACTCAATGGCAACAAGCCGGACAAGCGGCCGGACCATTTATTCGCCAGCAAGTGCTCAAGTCGTTTCTCAATGGATCAGGTTCTCAACCAGCTAATAATGCCGCTCAACCTGCACAAAGTAAATCATTTAGCGGATCGACTGCTTACAGTGACTGGCAGAGGGCGGAGAATGAGGCGATAAGAGCGAGAAATTATGCCAGCAAGGCCCGCTACGATCAAAATCAATGGAATAGAAAAGATTCCGCTAATTCGGCCAACTACGCTGCGAATGCCGCTAGACAGGCCTCAGATCGAGTCTATTACGCCTCGCTAAACGGAGATCCAACGGCCAAACAATACGCGTCAAAGGCCAAAGCGGCTGCCGATCGGGCCAGAGCCGATGCGAACCGGGCTCGTTACAACGCCGACACGATTCGATAACCTACTAGCAAGGCGTTAACCACTCCCGCGCCTTTGCAAAAGCGAGATTGATCTTCATCTCTACTGGATTTCGAGGAGATTAATTTCGCCAGTATTAACCAGCGGGTAGGCTGCCACAACACTTTGGAAAGCCACTATTTGACTGCCTGCTAGCCGTGAATGAGCGCTCACTCTTAGACGGTTACGGGAAGCCGACCTGGCGCCTGATGGCCCAACCGGTAACACATCGGGAATATGGCCGGAATCAGGACGCCCCGGGCGAACGCCAAATTTAACAAAAGCATAGGTAAAGGATGTTGTGGAAAGGTTGCGAAGTCGGCAGCCTTTGCCCTGTGGATATGCTATAACCGCATTCTGTTGAGGCTGGCCGACGATGGAACCAAGTCCTAAGGCCGCTCATTCCTGGCCGAGTATTTTTAGGGGTCTTCAATTGAAACTGGAAAACCGGATGACGCATAAAGTCGACGACTTAAGGGTGAGGGAAATAAAGGAGGTTTCGCCTCCGGCTACCCTTTTAGAAGAGTTGCCTTATACGGATCGATCAGCTTCCACAACCTATGAAGCTCGCCAGGCCATTCATCGCATTTTGCACGCAGGAGATGATCGGCTACTAGTAGTGATTGGACCATGTTCTATTCACGATCCTAAAGCGGCTCAAGAATACGCTGAGCGACTTCTGGCTGAGCGAAAGCGCTATGCGAGCCAGCTCGAAATCGTCATGCGGGTGTACTTTGAAAAGCCGCGCACTACAGTGGGCTGGAAGGGTCTGATCAACGATCCGGATCTTGACGAAAGTTTTCAGATAAACAAAGGTCTTCGCATCGCTCGCCAGGTACTGCTCACAATTAACGAGGGCGGTCTGCCGGCAGGCTGTGAATTTCTCGATATGATTACTCCCCAGTATTTCGCCGACCAGGTGAGCTGGGGCGCCATTGGTGCGCGCACTACTGAGTCGCAAACCCATCGCGAACTGGCTTCCGGTTTATCCTGCCCTGTCGGTTTCAAAAATGGTACTGACGGAAACGTCAAAATCGCCGTTGATGCGGTCAAGGCTGCCTCACAACCGCATCACTTCCTGTCTGTTACGAAAGCCGGGCACTCAGCCATTGTGTCAACTAATGGCAACGATGACTGCCACATAATCTTGCGTGGAGGGCGAAGACCAAACTATGACGCCGATAGTATAAACGCGGCTTGCACGGAAATAGCTAAGGCAGGATTGGCTCAACGCCTAATGATTGATGCTAGCCATGCTAATAGCGGCAAAAAACCCGAAAACCAAATTCCAGTTTGCAGTGCCATTGCATCTCAGATCGAGCGCGGTGACAAGCGCATCATCGGTGTTATGGTAGAGAGCAATCTCGTGCCTGGACGACAGGAGTTGGAAGCAGGCAAACCGCTTCGCTATGGACAGAGCATCACGGACGGTTGCATTGGTTGGGGCGACAGTCAGCGTGTACTGGAAGTGCTCGCGGCCGCCGTAGAAAAACGCCGTTCGAATTGAGCCGCTCAGCGGGCGATCCTGGCAGCCCAAGATTACACCGCTGTCATGTGCTGATTGCTTGACATGCGTATCATTGTTGTTTTCCTCCGTCGAAATCGGAATCAGGGTGTGCCAGCAGTAGGTTCTTCGCTTATGGTTAGAAAAATATCTGCACTGATCACCGAGACAATCGGTCCCAAGCATTATTTCGCTCTGCTTGTCTGCGTCCTCAGTCTGACGGTAATAGCCCCGCTTGTAGATCATTACCTTTTTGCTCGCGCGGTAGTCGGCGGGCTTGTCCTAGTCTCCGTGCTAACAGCAAGTCTGGCGGTGAGCAAGGGAAGATCGCAAATCAAGCTGTTCCTATTCGCCTTCCTGACGGCGGTGATGTGGACAATGGCGTTCACCTGCGATGTCGCCCCGTTTAACACCAGTACTTTTGGTATAGCGACTTACGCTGTGACTCTTCTTTTTTTTGCAACCACTTGTAGTATCATGTGGCGGGATATTTTTTCCGGTGT
>PSRH01000057.1 GCA_003175915.1 Candidatus Melainabacteria bacterium
CGGTGGACAGAACGGACTCGGTGTTTCTTTCGAGTGGCGGTTTCAGCCAGTGCAATGATCAATCACCTTACTGGGAGGGCAGCATGATGGCTTGAGGTCCTCGCTCGCCGGGGTAGGTGAGGCGACACCACTGGGCTTGTTTCAGGCCGACGAGCAGGCAGGAAGCCAGATCGTGGAGGAGTCGGTAGGCGTCCGGTCCCGTGGTGGCGACATCTCCGGAAAGAACCCAGGCGGTCTCGGCACAGGCTGCTTTGCCCCCATCCCCCTCGCTGCGTGGATGAAAGACGATCCTGTGTTCGAGAGTGCAGTTGACGTTAGAACCGGGGTGGTCGTTGAGCCAGCCGACGACCAATTTGTTGACCGGGGCCAAGTCGGGGCAGTGCGGCTGGCCGGCTTGGGTTCCCAAGCCAATCACGCTGCCGACGATGCTGAACGGGTGAGCCGAGCGCGACCCGTTCTCGTGAGACGCAGATCCCATGGTTTGTACCTCCTGATTCAAGAATGCATTCGGCGCGACGACGTGACGTGCCGGATGCCTGGGACAAAAGCAACGCTGGCATTTCGGTGAATTTCTACAAACCAAACCCCGCGCAAGTGTGCACCTTAATGAGGCTTGAGGTGATTAAGTGCGGTGGACGTGTGGGTGGTTGGAGAAGCTCTCTGAAACGCGTGCATAAATACGGGAGACTATTAACCTTTACAGTTGAAAAGAGTGATAAGACAAGCGGCTTGATCCGAAGCTTCTCTTAAGAGACAATTTGTCGCTTGCGCGGGCAAGCAAGGGGAATAGTCCAGATTGAAAGGCAGGAAACCCTGTGGTTATCTGACGATCGTCAAAGGATTAAAGCAATCCTTTTTTGGTAACGCGCTTCGCGTAGCTCGAGATAGGTAATGTCAGGAACAATGAAAAAGATGGAAAGCAAGGTCGACTTAAAGACAATCACGATTGCCCACACGCCTGATGCTGACGACGCCTTCATGTTTTATGGCTTGACGTCAAACCGCTTGCAGTCCAGGCAGTTTGCCATTGTCCACGTTTTGAAAAGCATTCAGGAGTTGAACCAAGCCGCCAAGACAGGCACATATGAAATGTCGGCGCTTTCCCTGGCCGCTTACCCTTACGTTGCGGACAAATACCGCCTTATGCCTTGCGGGGCATGTATGGGAATCAAGCATGGACCAATGCTCTTATCGAAAAGAAAGCTCTCCTTGAAGGACTTGAGCAATATCAACATTGCCATTCCGGGAAGGCTGACCACAGCCTTTCTTCTTCTGAAGATGATCGAGCCGAAAGTAGAAACAATCGAATTGCCTTTCGATCGAATAACTGACGCGATTTTGCGTGAGGAAGTGGACGCTGGCTTGATTATTCACGAAGCCCAGATCACCTACGAAAGGACAGGATTGAACAAAATTGCCGATCTTGGTGAATGGTGGTTTGAAGAAACCGGACTGCCGCTACCTTTGGGTGGCAATGTCCTGAGAAAAGACCTGGATCCTTCAGTCTGCTCTGAATTGATCAAACTCTTTCAAGAGTCGATAAATTTTGCTTTGGCTAATCGTGTAGAAGCAGCCAATTATGCCGTCCAATACGCCCGCGGCCTGGCAATTGACCAGGCAACTCAATTCATCGGCAGATATGTAAACGATCTAACAGTCGATTATGGAGAAGTGGGAAAGCAAGCACTGGTGCAACTCTTCGAACGAGCCTATGCGGCTGGAGCGATCGCCCAGCCTATCCAGGCGGAATTTGTCGGACGCTGATTGAGGCTGGCCCCGTCTGGCGATCCGCGATTTTCCGGCCGAAATTGGGCGGGACTGACTTTTAAGCCATCCATTAACCGGGAATAAGGAACTAGGCAATTGGACGGAAACGCGTGACTGTTCAGGACACAACCTTAGAGAATCTGCAAAATATCTGCAGCATCTGCAAGCACCCTAAAAGCAGCTGCAGGTGCGGCTGGGCCCCGGAACCAGGGTTGCAGTCAACGTCGATAGGGGCTAAAGACGAGTCGGCACTCGACTGGCACGGGCAGATGCCGGTCATTGGAGGTCGCTACAGACTTTTGGAGTGCGTCGGCAAGGGCGGCATGGGCACGGTCTATAAGGCAGTGCACGAGGCGCTGGACAAGATAGTAGCTGTTAAGTTACTACGCGCTGATCGCACCCTTGATGATGCCACGATTCGCCGCTTTGAATACGAAGCAAAGGCGGCCAGCAAACTTAGTCATCCCAACCTGGCCAGCGTGTTTGACTATGGTCGTACTGAAGCCGGCGCACCATATCTGGTGATGGACTTTCTTGACGGGAAGAGTTTGGCTGACTTGATTAAGAAAGAAGGCCAGGTCAACGTTGATGAGGCCATAATCATTTTTCGGCAAATCGCAGCGGCTTTGGATTATGCCCATAACAACAGGGTGATTCACCGTGACCTTAAGCCAAGCAACATCATTCTTATGGAGGACCCTGAGGGCAATTGCGTCGCCAAGCTTGTCGACTTCGGTATTGCAAAAGTCTTACCAATTGAGGAACCAGAAGTACTGCCCGTTACCGGGTCCGGCGAAATCTTTGGCAGTCCGCTTTATATGAGCCCCGAACAATGCACCGATAAAGATTTAGACAATCGCTCTGATGTCTATTCTTTTGGTTGCCTCATGTACGAGAGTTTGACCGGGCGTCCGCCGTTTTATGGCGAAAATCCTGTTCAGACTATGTACATGCACGTAAACGATTTACCTAAACCGTTCCGCAGCAGCTTCCCCAACGTGCGTCTCATGGCCGATCTGGAAAGAATTGTCCTCAAGTCCCTGGCTAAGGATCCGGCTAGTAGATATCAATCGATGAAAGCATTGGGAGGAGACCTGCAGGCTGTCCTTGAGAGTAAGGATCCGCAAAAACGCTGGAAGCAATTATTCACACGCATCCTTCCTAAGAATAAGTGGCTGAGGGCGGCGCTCAGTGGCATTGCTCTATTCCCTATAACCTCTTTGATCCTGACAGGCATCTTGGCCTTGTCGATTATCGTCAAGCCGCTGGCTCAAATGAATTCCACCTGGTTCCGCTACAACAACCTGGCATTTGAAGCTTACAACTCAGGAAACATCAGGCTGGCCGAAAATCTGATGAAACAAGCCATCTCCGCCTATCCGCTTGATAGCGATGTTACTCAAAAGGCAAGCATGCACGCCTCGCTAGCCAAGATTTACTTTGAAGAAGGCAATCTTGCTCAAGCGAGCAGAGTCTATGAAGACGCAGCCGCATTTGCGCAACAGGCGAAATTGGGCGAAATTGCGGAGACATGCTTGTTATCCAAAGCCCGTTGCGATGACAAACTCGGACTGTCTGAAAGATCAGCGGAGACATTCGCCAAGGTTGCTGAACTGATGACACAAAGACTGGGTGCAAGAACCCCTGCTCTGTTCGAGCCGCTTGGTTCGGCCGGTCAGAGATTCTTCCAAGCTGGCAATCTAGAATCTGCCGAGGCCGTCTATTTGCGAATCGCTCGTCTCTCTGAGGCTAATCCTGGTACCGAACGCGATTTAGCGGCAACCGCCTATTTGTACCTCGGTCGGATTGCGGTACGGGAACAGCGCCTTAACGAAGCAATTGGATACTACGATCAGGCCGTCAACATAAGAACGAGCACTCACGGAACCAATGACCCGGAAGTGCAACAGATGCGAAAACAAAGGGATGTGCTATTGGCCCTCGAGAAACGGTCATCTGCTCGCTAAAAACCGAGACCTTGCCTGCGACACGGCTGTTTGTTTCAGTTCTTTGAGGTGATTGCTTTGTGCCTCAAATAAGACTCGATAAACGGATCGAGATCTCCGTCGAGAACTCCCTCAACGTTGCTTGTTTCGACTTTTGTACGGTTATCTTTGACCATGCGATCGTCCAGGACGTAAGAACGAATGGCATTGCCAAAGGTTGCTTGAACATTCTCACCTTTGAGCTTGGCCAGCTCTTCTTCGCGTTCCGCTTGCTTAATGGCCAGGAGCTTTGAACGTAAAAGTTCCATGGCCAATGCTTTGTTTTGCAATTGGCTGCGCTCTTGCTGGCACTTAACCATGATGCCAGTTGGCTTGTGAACGATGCGCACCGCCGTCTCTACCTTGTTCACGTTTTGTCCACCAGCGCCACCCGAACGCATGGTGTCGACCTCAATGTCGTCGTCTTTGATTTCCACTAAAGAATCGATGTCGCTCATCAAGGGACTGACTTCGACGGCTGCGAAACTAGTTTGCCTGGAATCATTACCTTGTTTGAAAGGAGACTTCCTCACCAGCCTGTGAACGCCCTTTTCGCAGGAGAGATAACCGTACGCGTAAGGACCCTCAACTTTGAAAGTAGTGCTCTTAATCCCAGCTTCTTCACCGGGTGACTGGTCGATCAACTCCGTCTTGAAGCCGTGATTCTGGCACCAGCGCAAGTACATTCTCAGCATCATCTCTGCCCAGTCCTGGGCGTCGGTGCCGCCTGCTCCGGCATTGATCGTCACTATTGCAGCTGAGTCGTCATAATCACCGGACAACAGCCGATTGAATTCGTATTTCTCCAGTTCGGCGTTGAGGCGCTTGCATGTCTGCTCAATCTCACCGGCGATCGACTCATCGCCTTCTTCGATCCCGACTTGAACTAGAATACCGAGATCGCTTACATCGTCACACCATCGACGGTGCTGGTCCAGTGTCTGTTTAAGCCGACTCATTTTCTGAGTAACTTGTTGAGCCAGCTTTTGATCCTTCCAGAAATCCGGATCTAGGACCTGATTCTCTAATTCTTTTAGTTCGCTAAGCAGTCGATCAGGTTCAAAGGAACTCGCTGACTTTCGCCAGACGCTCCTCGAGTAGTTCTACTTCCTTTCGTAATTCGCTCAACAACATGACTTCGCTCTATTGCTCCGGAATACCTTCGTTGGGAATCACCCTCTGACTGAGGTTGATCGTCACTGTACCCTTCGATTCTACGCCATTGGTTTTTACAACAATCGGTACGTACCATTGAGGGGTCTGGGAATCGAAAGACTCGGGAACGTTGCAGCTGATGCTGTCACTGGTTACGGAAGTGATCTGAGCGGAAACGCCGCCAATGAGGACCTCGTTGTCCGAGGCCGTTGTCGAAAATCCATGCCCATATACGACTATAGGCTGTCCTGGTGCGGTGTTCAGGAAATTGACCGAACTAACTTCCGGCTGTGCTTTTACTGTTACCTTGATGGCAGGGCAGCGGTAATTGCCAACCATAACGATCAGATCTTGCTTGCCGCCCGGTACGTCGGTGCCCAGCTTGAGTATGAGCTGGTCCTTTTTGGCACTCACAACTGTGACTGGTTTGCCGCCGATTGTAACCCGGTCAGCGGCAACGCGCTCGGAAAAATTCTTGCCCTGAACCGTCACCTTATCAGCCAAACCGAAAGAGTTGGGGTTGACACCGGTGGCCACCGGTTTGGGCGTTGTCAGCTTCCAGGCCAGGCGTGACCCAGGTTGCCCATAGCCCTGAACCGTAAGCAAGCTATCGCCGACACCGATAGCCTCCGTCAAATTCAAATTCAATCCCGAGGTGCCCTTGAAGTCTCTGATGCTAGCGAGCGGTCGGCCAGCCAGTCTGATTCTCAGGTCATCAAAGCGCATGGCGCCGCCACCGCCGTTTTCGAATGTGAGAGTGAGCGGTATGTGTTCTTGTTCGGACTTGATGTTGATATAGTCATCCCATTTCTGCCACTGCTGAGCGGTTGAGACAATCGGTTTTGATGATTGAAGAATAAGAGTTTCGTCTTTTGCCTTAGCGGTTGCTTGAGAAGGGGGCTTGGCGCCTTTCTTATTACTGTTGGTGACCACGACGGGTGCCGGTGGCCGATAAAATGGGCTCGGAGCTGGGTTGGCTGCCTGAGCCGGTCGCTCTGAAGTGGAGATAGTGCTGCTCAAAAGCGCAACGCTCAGGGCTAAAGCAGCGACGAATCGCCGCTTGCGTTGGCAAAGATCAACCGCTTGATTCATTGACGACTCTTCCTCTAGCTAGATCGACACGATGCAAGATTATAGACGCCCACGGAAATAAATGCTGCCCAATCAGCCATCCGATAAAGATCTGGCTAACTTTAGAATGCCCAAGAAATTTTTCTTGATCTCACCCTTATGAAAACGCCAGGAGCGTGCCAGGGCTAGCCTTAGGAGAAGATTATAAATCGCTTCTTTCTTTTCTCCGGTTCTGGGCACAATAGAAATTGAAGCCGCAGAACATAGATTTCTCAGAAAGTTGAGAAGAATTACAAGATGCAGTTTGTGGTTGCTGGGAGGGAGCCCTGAAGAGAGCGTTCAACTATACAAACGCTCTTCAAAAAGACATGAGCATGGCCAATCAAGAAGCAAAAAATGTTGAACAGGAAAGTTTGTCCGAAAGCGAACCGGACCAGTCAAAAGAGCGTCTTTTAGCGGAGGCTGATGCGGCTGAATCAGAGGAAAAGGCTCAGCTTCAAGACCTCGTAGAAGTGGCCATGGGCCTGAAGGCGCCCAGTAAGCCAGTAGTCGCTGAACCGGAAGTGATCGAGCACATAACAACCCACCAGATCAAATCGATGCGGCAGGTGTCCGCTAAAAAGAGTAATGAAAAGGAGCCAGTGACCAGCCAGTTCGTCCAAGGGCTGATCAGAATCTACTGCGGTATTACTGAAATGTTCGCGGCTTCCGAGCACAAAACCAAGGAGCAATGCATAATCAAAGGCCACAAGTGCTCCCATTGCGGACAGCACTTCGATGCCAGCAACGTGACGATCAGAGACGCTAGGTAGACAGCACCACATTCGATATCATTCGCATATGCCCAGATTCGCTTAAGAAGCCGATAAGCTGCGGCTTGCCAAGGGCATATTCTGCTTCGCATGTACTCTTGACTGGCTTAAAGCTTGCGAAGCGAACGGACGCAGCTAGGCTAGCGGCTTTCACTTTTCCTTTACATTCTTTTGACCCTGAATATTTCCGCAGTTCGGCAGTTTCCATGAGTAAATATGGAAGCTTGTCAGGCAGCTAATTTCCCAAACACAAGGCGTCTCAAGCTTTTGTTAAGAATCAGTACTTTCGGCAGGAATAGCGTTGTTTGACATGTCAAAGGTTTACTAGCTTCGAATCATGGCTGATTTCTCGTATCCCCGGAATCTTTAGCAGGAACCACAAGCAACTGACCCGAACGTTAGACCAAACCACAGGCTAAATTGCTTGTCCCTAAAGAATCCAAATCGCACATCAGCCAATCACTCTCCAAGGCTGCCCCAAATGCACTTCAATGACGAAGTAAGTGGGGTGGCTCGAAACGAACCGGGAGAACCAAGAGCATGACGCACGCAATCACGGGTGTGGTGGGGGACGAAATCACGGTCGGGCCGACGAATGGGACCGCGGGTGCGACGACGAACGAAACTGCAGGCGAGGATGACCAGCTCGGGATCATCTACGCCTTGCTCTTCGACGAACCCTTGCTACGTGGAAAGCAACGCCGCGTCAAGTGCTTCCTTCATAGGCCACTCGATCGCGAGGAGCAGAAAAAGGACGTGCACGATTTCGAACTGGAGTTCCTACTCAGGGAAGATGGCACGTTCCACGTACGCCAGGTGACGAGGTATGGCTTCGCCTCCCTCGGCAACACCGATAACAAAAACCCAAGCTGCTGGACCGATGTCAGCATCTTGGATGGGAGGCTTCCGATCGCCGGAAGTCGCTGGTGGATTCGCTTCGTCCTCGAAGAGGGGGCTGTGGGGCAAATCCTGTATGTGTTTTTCGAACTGCGCCCGCACTTGGGTGAGACCGACGAGCAGGGCGAGGCCACCTGAAACGCCGACTTGAAGACAAGGCAGATCTGCCCCGACGGAGACGGCTAGCCCTAGAGCGCCATCGTCGCAAGGCGACCGCTTTAGGGCTAGCGTCATCTCTCGAGTTTACAGATTTAACTAGATTTATTATAAGCGCTAGTAATTCTAAAAGCCAAGCGCGAGAAATCGATTGGGTATATACGATATAGCATAGTATAAACTATTGCAAGACGAAAGACGAAAACGGTCGGCCCAAAAGCGGGCCGACCTGTTTTGCTGCCTCTCCTCTACCGATTAGTTGACCTGATTGCCCTTCTCGTCCGTAAACAGCACCAGATTTACCCATCAGCTCGACCGCAACTGTCCCTGTATGAACTTGCCGGGTATAATCGGAGTCGGTGTGGGAGTTGGTGGCTGGATGGGTGTTGGCAGTGGGTTCGGGTCCGGATACGGGTATGAGCGGCCATCTAGTGGCCGAGCATGAATAAAGTTGCTCCCAGGGACCAAATAGTCGCCATTGGGAAAGATGATGAGCTTAGGCGGCGGGGGTGCATTCGGATCGGGCGCAAAGGGATTGCGCGGAATGTCCGGCCAGACCTGCGCAGCACCCCCGACATCTGAGGGCGCTACCCTCCTTGGGAGGAGGTGCTCATCTTGGAACGCGAAAGCGAGGCTTCTTCTTCTTGGGTTTCGCATACCAGGTTCTCCAATCAAACTCGGCCAAACAACCATCACTGCGCACCACCAAGGCGCACAATCTCTCGCTCAGAAGTCAGCCTGCTCCCAGTCTCAGATTTGAGAAGCACCAGGAACCAGGAGTTGCGATGGTTTAACCGTTTGGGCGAAATGAAAAACAAACGAGCAAGAGACAATTCTTGTCTACGCAAAAACGCTTGCTTAAATCAATCCACTCACAAAATAAAAGCCACTGGTTGAACAGCGTCCATTACGAGCTAAACGAGGAATGTGATTACCATCGTGAGCACCTCGCGTTAACTGAATTTGCTCGTTTGCTACTATCGCGGCTATCCTCTGAGATAAAAATCCGAGGCGCTGTCTTAGTCCTCCATGGTTTATTCCAAAAACATACGGCATTATCCAGTAGACCTCTGTTTTTTGATTGAAACGCGCAACTACTCCTTGACTCTCTGTCCTGATTATTGCTTGGTACTTGGAGACGGATCCGGACAAAGCAGGTGTT